>JBNMJI010000097.1:0-6685 GCA_050873725.1 Roseburia sp. | reverse complement strand
GTACATTACTTCTTATGCGATGGAGCGTATGTTCCACAAACGCTGGTGGGATTATACCAGATACAGATATAATCTGAACGGAAGAATCTGTCTTTACGGCTGCATCATATTTGGAATTATAAATGTGATACTGCTCCGATTCGTTCACCCGGTAATTATGCGGCTTACCGCAGAAATCCCGGAGCTGGTGCTTACCAGAGTGGTACTTTTCCTATATCTTCTCTTTGTAGTTGATGTGGTTTACACGACTGTACATATGGAAACCGTCCGTGCAAGAATGGAGAAGCTGGCACGGCAGATGCGGGATCGGAAGGAATGCTACCTTTATATGGCAGAGGAGCAGAAGGAGTACTGTAAAATTTACATCGAAGAGCAGAAGGAACGCTGCAGCAGCTTTGTAGAAGAACGGAAAGAACTGTGCGTTCAATATGTGGAGAAAGTGAAAGACCGGTTCCGGGGGTAGAAGCCTTCGGTACCGGTTTTATAAATATTTTACTTGTTTTCTTGAGGGGCATTTGTTACAATCAACACAAAGCATATGTTCTGATTTTCGAATGGCAAAAGCCAATCTAAATTTCTGGTATCAATTCAATGAATTCTATGCTTTTAAATTCTTATTACAATTAATGAGCGCATAGTGCATTGAATAAGCAGAATTTTAGAATCGAAACGGGATATGCAATCCTGCTTTTCTTTGTACTATGGGAAAAGGAGGAAACATGAAAACTTTAGAAGAACTGAATCTGGTGGATGATTTTCTGGTAAACAGCCTGACCAGTCACAAAATTTACGGGGAACAGTCGGCGAGGTACATTTTGGAATGCATACTGCACCGGCAGATAGGAAAGCTTACGGTAGTGCCGCAGCGTTTCTTTTGCGGAGAGAATACAGAAACCCACGGCATTCGGCTGGATGTATATCTGGATGAAGAGAACGGAGAAATCTTTGATATAGAATCGGACCAGAATGATGGAAAAGAAGAGATTGTATCGTTGCCACGAAGAGTCCGGTTTTACCATGCGAAGATTGATGCAGGCAATCTGACTGCAGGGGATACCTATGGAAGCCTTCGGAATGTCATCGTAATTTTTATTACAACTTATGACCCCTTTGGACTGAATCGTATGGTGTATACAATCAAAAAAGGCTGTATCGAAGTGCCGGAATTAGAGTATGAGGATGGCGCGCAGACGATATTTTTGTATACAAGAGGAAGGGAAGGAAACCCGCCGGAGGAATTAAAACAGCTACTGCATTACATGGAGCATTCATCCATAGAGAATGCTTCCACCGAGAATCTGAAAAAGTTACACCGGATGGTAACAGCAGTCAAGCGGGATGGAGAGGTAGGTCTTGCATATATGAAGAGTTTTGAGAGAGAAGAGCGGATTCGGAAACAAGGCGAAGAAGAAGGAAGAAAAGCCGGACTGGAAGAAGGAAAGAAAGCTGGTTTGAAAGAAGGCTTGCAGGAAGGAAAAGAAGTAGAAATCATAAAGCTCGGTCGTAAATTTGGAAAATCAGATGCCGAAATCCTGGCATTGCTGCAGGAAGAATTACAGATAACTGAAGAGCAGGCAAAACAGGTATTAGAAAAGTAAGGGAAGAATTTGAATTTATAAAGAGATAAGATGCAGAAAGAATAGAAATAATAACTATGAGAAACATGTCTTGTGTGTGTTGTGTATAAAAAAGAGTTGTATCGGAATGTCCATCAGGACAAATCTGATACAACTCTTTTCGCTTTTATAGATTCTTTTCTATAAATTATTTCATTACAATTTTACAGAATTTCTTCTTTCCACGTTTCAGAACAAATTCTTCTGCATTTTTGATATCATCCGGAGTATATGTGGTCTTGATGTCGGTTACTTTTTTGCCGTTGACGGTAATACCACCCTGCTCTACGGCACGGCGTGCCTCGGAACGGGAAGCACAAAGTCCGGCAGAAACAAGAAGTCCCATGATATCGATAACGCCATCGCGGAGGTCTGCATCTGTAATTTCAGCAGCAGGCATATCTGCATGATTGCCGCCGGAGAATAATGCTCTTGCACTCTCCTGGGCTTTCTTGGCTTCCTCTTCACCATGAACCAGATTGGTCAGTTCGTAAGCTAAGATTTCTTTTGCCTGATTTAACTGGCTGCCTTCCCATTTATCCATTTCGTCAATCTGCTCTAATGGAAGGAAGGTTAACATACGCAGACATTTTAATACATCTGCATCGGAAACATTTCTCCAGTACTGGTAGAAGTCGAATGGAGAAGTCTTATTCGGATCAAGCCATACAGCACCAGACTGTGTCTTACCCATTTTCTTACCTTCGGAATTCAGAAGAAGGTTGATGGTCATAGCATAAGCATCTTTTCCAAGTTTACGACGGATTAGCTCAGTTCCGCCTAACATGTTGCTCCACTGGTCATCACCACCGAACTGCATATTACAGCCGTATTTCTGGTATAAGGTATAGAAGTCGTAGCTCTGCATAATCATGTAGTTAAACTCTAAGAAGCTTAAGCCTTTTTCCATACGCTGTTTGTAGCATTCTGCGGTCAGCATACGGTTTACGGAGAAATGAGCACCGACGTCACGAAGAAGTTCAATGTAATTTAAGTCCATGAGCCAGTCAGCGTTATTTACCATAAGAGCCTTATCATCAGAGAAATCAATAAAGCGGCTCATCTGTTTCTTAAAGCAGTCACAGTTGTGCTGAATGGTTTCCGGTGTCATCATTTGACGCATATCACTACGTCCGGATGGTCTCCGACCATACCGGTTCCGCCACCAATCAGGGCGATTGGCTTATTGCCAGCCATCTGGAGACGTTTCATTAAGCAAAGTGCCATGAAATGTCCAACATGAAGGCTGTCTGCGGTTGGGTCAAATCCAATATAAAAAGTAGCTTTTCCATTGTTGATGAGCTCCTTAATCTCGGCTTCATCTGTTACCTGGGCAATCAGTCCACGGGCAACTAATTCATCATATAAAGTCATAGTATAAATCCTTTCTGAAAATGTATTTTTGAAATTCCGGGAAACGCATTTATCCTGTTTCCCGCATAAAAAAGCCCCCGTCCTATGAAAGGACGAGGGCGAAGTCTCGTGTTACCACCTTTTTTCACAGATTATTCGCATAACCTGCCTCAGTAAGTGTCCGTCACCGACAGGACTGCCATCCGCAGTGCCTTAAGGTTATCTGGCAACTTACGCATCGATAACGTGTGCTAATCCGTCGCAGCCTACTCATTCAAATTTGTACAAGCCATTCATCTGCAAAGTATGTTTCTGACAAATGTTGAATATTTGGTGCGAAGCTCCGGGATGTATTCATAACAAGCTGCCCCTGTACCTCTCAGCAACCGGTGACTCTCTGTAGGTTTCCCTCATTATTACTTGTTCCCATCAAAGCCTGTAACTGCCTTAATTATCCCCATTATAGGGGGTAACTTAAAATTTGTCAAACATAAGATTTTGAAAAATGAGCATAAAAAATTTGTTATTTATTGTTTAACAAATCTTAAGGAAATGTAAATTGACAAATTGCTTTAATTGTGTAATTGTATTAATGAAGTAATACATAAAAGGAAAATTGAAGACAAAAGGAAAGTTCATTCGTTTTAGTAAACAGAGATACAGGAGGTTAGGAAAATGAAGAAAATCACATTTACAGTACCTTGTTACAATTCACAGGATTATATGAAGCGCTGCATAGATTCCCTTTTGGTATGCAAAGAGGAAGGGGAAATTATCATTGTAGATGACGGCTCTACCGACAGAACCGGAGAAATTGCCGACGAGTATGCAAAGGAATATCCGGATATTGTAAAAGTAATACATAAAGAAAACGGTGGACATGGTTCGGGCGTAAATGCAGGACTTGAGGCAGCTACAGGAACCTATTTTAAAGTAGTGGATTCCGATGACTGGCTGGATGAGGAAAGCTTAAAAGAGCTTCTCTCAGAGCTTCGGGAATGGGAGTGGCAGGAAAAAGAAGTGGATTTGGTAGTCTGCAATTATGTCTATGACCACCTTTATGAGAACAAAACAAAGCCAATGCGCTATACCAATGTATTTCCGGAGAAGAAGATTTGTACCTGGAATGACATGGGTAATTTTAAACCATCCCAGTACCTTGTGATGCATGCATTGCTTTACCGCACCCAGATATTGAGGGACTGCAGGCTGCAATTGCCGAAGCACACTTTTTATGTGGACAACATATTTGCATATAAACCATTGCCTTATGTGAAAAATATCTGCTATCTGAATCTGGATTTGTATCATTATTTCCTGGGAAGGGACGACCAGTCCGTGAATGAAAAGGTCTTGATGAAGCGGATTGACCAGCAGATTAAGGTGACAAAACTGGTGTCAGACTGTGTGAACCTTGGTGAGGTATCAAAAACTTATCCGAAGCTGGCAACCTATATGACAAGAAATGTTTCTATTATGATGGCAATTTCCTCTATCCATCTGCTGCTGATTGGAGATAAGGAAGCCTATGCGAAACGGGAGAACCTCTGGGAGCATATAAAGGCTCTGAATCCAAAGCTCTATAGCAGCTTAAAATACCGGAGATTAAGCGGATTTACTTATCTGCCGGGCGGTGCAGCAGGCGGCTTTGTAACTCTGACCGGTTATCGTCTGGCACGGAAAATGTACCAGTTCCAGTAAGAAAAGGCAGAAATCGTACGAGAGGATAAGAAAATGGAAAAATTATACATTGGATTAGTAGATACGCCGGGGCTGTTTGCGTGGATGATTCGCAAAGCTATCCGGCAGGATTACATACATGTGGTGCTCGGCATGGATGAAATGCTGGATGAGTGCTACAGCGTGGGAAGAAGATTTCCTTCGATACCTCTTCTGGCGGGCTTCGAGCGGGAAGAAAAAGAGAAAATTATACGGGCATTCCCAACGGCGCGCTATATGATATTTGCCATAGACTGCACAAAAGAGCAGAAGGAAAATATCAGAAAGCAGTTGAAAAAATGTTATGAAAACCGTTACAAATATCATTACTGCATTGCCGGGCTGCCATTTATTTTATTGCAGAAGGAATTCTTCCGGGAGAAACGTTATACCTGTTCCTCCTTTATTGCCCGGGTGTTAGAGGAGAATGGATTAAAGCTTTTTCCGAAGCATTTTTCTTTGGTAACGCCAAAAGATTTTTATGAATTAAAGCAGAAAGAGGTCATCTATGAAGGAGAACTTAAGCAGCTCATCCGTATGGAGCAGTATCAGACAGAAATTGCATAAGAATAAAAAGAATCTCCTCAGCATTCTACTGTTTTTATTGTTGGCGGCACTGACTTTTTCTGCAATTTGTAAGGGAAATGATATGACAGAGGTGGCAAAGGCAGTAAGAAAGATGGATGTCTGGTATCTCCTTGGAGCCATGGGGCTTGGAATTTTCTTCGTATCGGCAGAAGGGCTGATGATCTGTTATCTTCTACGGGCACTGGGAAATCCCATTGCAGCAGGCAGGTGCATCAAATATTCCTTTATTGGATTTTTCTATTCGGGAATCACACCGTCCGCCACCGGCGGACAACCGATGCAGCTTTACCACATGAAAAAGGATGGATTAAAGATATCAGAAAGTACCGTAGTCTTAATGACGGTGGCGGTGCTTTACAAATTTGTGCTGGTGTTAATCGGACTTTTCATATTGCTGTTCGGCTATCATCCCTTAAAGACTTTTCTGGGGAGCTATATGTGGCTTTTTTATCTGGGACTTCTGTTAAATACGCTGCTGGTGATTTTCCTTTTGATCGTGATGTTCGGACCAAAGCTGTTTCACAATATTGTGACAGGAATAGAGCGGTTCTGCGTGCGGATTCATCTACTGAAGCACTCGGAGGAACGGATCGAAAAGCTCTCCGGTTTTGCGGAAAAATACCGGGAGACGGTGCAGTTTTTTGCCAGACATAAGGGAAAAATCGTGGCGGTCACATTATTTACGGTGCTGCAAAGATGCAGTGTATTTTTCCTGACCTATCTTGTATATCTGGGCTTTCATTTAAAAGGCACAGATGCGCTTACGGTCATGATGCTCCAGGCATCCGTTTATATTGCTGTGGATATGCTGCCATTGCCGGGAGCACAGGGAATTACGGAGCTGATGTATAAGAGCATTTTCGTGGGAGTATTTCCGGGAACTTATCTTACGGCATCTATGTGTGTATCCCGTGGAATAAATTTCTACTTTTTGTTGATAACTTCCGCAATTCTTACGGTTATGGTATATATCTTCGAGCGGAAATGCAGCAGAAAGAAACCCGCAGAAACAGCCGAATACAATTGACTTTGAGAAAATTCCCTCATATAATAAAAGTATCAGTTTTATAAGGAGGGTATAAATATGTCATGTTTTTTAGTTCCGGCAACGGAGGCTGCAGTTACCACAATTGCAGAGCATGTAGTAAAGGGGAAAGAGGAACGCGCAAATAAAGAGGAACTTACCTTAAGTGAGAGCAGCAAGACACCATTTTCTCATAAATTAAAATGGTTAAATCATATGCTCTGGGGCGGTTCAGCATTGCTGGCATTTGAACATATCTGGCACGGCGAAGTGACACCATGGTTCCCATTTTTAACAGCAGCAGGCAATCCGGAGGATGCAATGGTAATGTTGCGTGAGATGGCAACAACCGGTGTTGCAATGGCAGCACTTGTTACTGCAGTAT
>JBNMJI010000096.1:0-6688 GCA_050873725.1 Roseburia sp. | reverse complement strand
CCGGATAACCGGCTGTGTCTTGTCTTTAAACTGGAACGGGAACATTTTCTTCCAGAACAGAAGCACTACCGCAAGAATGGCTCCCAACTGTATCACCACGAAAAACATCTCTTTAAATGAATCTGTCATATCAAGCTTGATAAATTCATCCACCAAAAGCATGTGTCCGGTGCTGCTGATTGGAAGCCATTCTGTAATCCCTTCTACAATTCCAAGAAAAATAACCTTCAGCATTTCTACAAAATCCAATAACATTTCGTTGTCCTCTTTTCCTATTATTTCCGATTTTTCATTTTAACATACTATGCTGATAATATATATATTATTTTTCTTAAGATATTCTGTTTATTTGCGGAATGCTGAAAATAATCCCTTTTTCTCATATGGTTCTTTTGTTACTTCTAACGCATCATAACCACTGTTCTTAATCACTTCTTTGATTTTTTCCTCCGGGATATCTGTATCGGTAATAATTACCGTCTCTTTTTTACTGTGGGATGAAGTTACTTTCTTTACCGGAAATGCTGCCCGTACTGCGTCATTTACATGTGCCTCACACATTCCACACTGCATACCATCTACTTTTACTGTTATTTTCTGCATAAGTCTTTCCTCCTGCCTGTATTTCATTCCCTCACATTATAATCTCTTTTTTCCCAAAAAAACATAGGATTAGCGATATTTTTTCTCACTATTTTCACTCTTCCTTTTCTGAAAAAATTATTGTAAAATATTTTCTTGGGATTAAATTTAAAAAGAAAGGATTTTATATATGAAGAAACACTTAAGCCTTCTTCTATGTCTTGCACTGTTTTTTGTGAGCGGATGCAGTGGTTATCAGAAAACCATCCGCTTTGGTGCTGCTGACATAGGAGGAATCTACTATTCTTTTGCCAATACCTTTACCGGGCTTGCCTCTTCAGAAGATGATGCTTATCGGTTTGAAGTCAAGACAACCGCAGGCTCTGCCGCCAATCTAAGACTTCTTTCCGGTGGATATATCGAACTTGGATTAGCCCAGTCTGACCTGATTGCATCTGCCTATGAAGGCAGTGGAATTTTTGAGGGTGAACCGTGTCAGGGTTATTCTGCTATTGCCGGTCTCTATACGGAAGCCTGCCAGATTGTAGTCCGTGCAGATTCTGATATTCATACCCTGGATGATTTACAGGGCAAAACTGTTAGCATCGGTGCAGAAGACTCCGGTACCGAACAAAATGCCAATCAGATTCTGTCCATGAACGGACTTACTACTGAACTGGTGAAAACAGTAAACCTCGATTATACCGATGCTGCAGACCAGCTCATCAGCGGAAAAATTGATGCATTTTTCTGTACTGCCGGTATCCAGACAACTGTCATCGAAGAATTAACCAAAGAATGTGATATCCGGCTTTTGGATATTGATGAGAAATGTAAGAATAAATTACTGTCTGCTTATCCATCCTATAGTGAATATACCATTCCTGCCAATACTTACACCGGACAGACGGAAGATATCAATACCCTTGGGGTAAAAGCGGTTCTGCTGGCTTCCGATAAACTTTCTTCCGATACCGTAGAACATTTAACAGAATGGCTTTTCTCCCATGCGAAGGATTTACAGTATGCAACCTCTTTAAATCTGCAATTAGATGAAACTTATGCTACTGATGGCATACCGATTCCATTCCATCCGGGAGCTGTTGCCTATTATGAGAAACAGGGCATTACGCTTTCTTCCGAAAACGAAACACAGAACTAGAAAGGAACACTATGAATATACATTTAGATATGTACCAGACCTTAGCCGTTGCCGTACTGGTACTCATGCTGGGGAGTTTTTTACGAAAGAAAATACATTTTCTGGAAAAATTCTGTATTCCGGCGCCCGTCATCGGTGGCCTGCTCTTTGCAATTTTTACCTGTATCTGCTACAGCACAGGAATTGCAGAATTTTCCTTCGACGATACCCTTCGGGAAGTATGTATGGTATTCTTCTTTACTTCCGTAGGATTTCAGGCTAACTTAAAAGTCTTAAAAAGTGGTGGAAAATCCATGGCAGTATTTTTAGGACTGGTCATTACCCTTATTATTACCCAGAACTTTCTTGCCGTTGGATTATCCAAATTACTGGGATTAAATCCATTAATCGGTATGTGTACCGGTTCGATTCCAATGGTCGGCGGCCATGGTACTGCAGGTGCTTTTGGTCCGGTACTGGAGGATTTCAATATCCACGGTGCAACTACCATCTGTACCGCTGCTGCTACCTTCGGTCTGATTGCTGGAAGCCTGATTGGCGGTCCTTTAGGAAAACGTCTGGTAGAGAAGAAAAATCTTCTTGCTACTGTCGCTTCCGAAGATGACAGCCTCTTAGTGGAAGATGAGAAAAAACACGAACGTCATACCAATATGTACGCTTCCGCAGTTTTCCAGCTTATTCTTGCCATTGGACTTGGTACTATTTTCTCCTATTTTCTGACAAAAACAGGACTGACTTTTCCAATTTATATCGGTGCCATGTTAGCAGCCGCACTGATTCGTAATATCGTGGAATACTCCCATGGCAATGCCACCATCCATATGGGAGAAATTAATGACTTAGGTGGTATCTGCCTGTCACTGTTCCTTGGTATGGCTATGATTACTTTAAAATTGTGGGAACTTGCCTCTCTGGCACTTCCGCTTATCATTTTATTAAGCTCACAGGTCATTCTGATTGCTGTATTTACTTACTTTATTGAGTTCAATATTATGGGACGGGATTATGATGCAGCGGTCCTTGTTGCCGGTACCTGCGGCTTCGGTATGGGTGCCACCCCAAATGCCATGGCAAATATGCAGGCCATCTGTGACCGCTATGTTCCATCTGTTAAAGCTTACCTGTTGATTCCATTGGTTGGAAGTCTGTTTGCCGATTTCATCAACAGTCTTGTAATTACATTTTTTATTAATATTTTGTAAATAAAGGAGAACCCTATGTTTCATTTAAAAAATAAAATCAAGAATGCAAGAAAAGAACGTGAAAAGAAAAATTATGATCTGACTTATGATAATGTTGCCATTCCGGAAGTACACAAAGCTGCTTCTGATGCCGCCACTCATATAGCAGAGGAACAGAACTCCTCCGAGGAAGAACATTCTTCCAGCGTCAGTTTTGACAATGTCGCCATTCCGGAAGTACATATCCGAAGAAAACACTGATTGTTCTCGCTACACACGTAAGCAAAACAGCCTGCCCGATCAGACACTTCTGATGATTCAGAGTGCCTGGTAAGGCAGGCTGTTTCTATTTTTTAATTTATTTTTCCTTCAAAATTTCCTGATAAATCTCTTCTGTCTCTGTATCGTCAATACCACTCATATAGTAGCTCTTTCCGTTTGCGGTAAAATACAGGAACTTTTTATTCTGTGGATTTAAGAATACCTGGCATTCCCCTTCACCGCTTATCTTAAAGGTTCCTTTTTCCAGAGTGTCCATGCCGGTTCCATTTACCTTTGACCAGTCCGGCAGCTCTGTCAGCATTTCCACATCATCTAATGCATCCAGTGATATCTCATAATCCGTACGAATCTGTTCTGCACAAAGGGACTGATTTTCAATCTCCAAATGAATCGGGGTAAATTCCTCTGCAATCACCCATACACAGACAAGTGGCAGCATCAGTAATGCTATTATAGTAAACAATATCGTGCCTTTTCCTGCTTTGGTTGCCATATTGACCGTGGTTCCGATTCCAACCCGTTTATCTACGATTGTATGCGGATCTTTTGGATTATAGTAAAACATACCGCCAATCCAGTTTCTGTCGTCTTCGATTCCTCCATTTAAATCATGTTTATCTTCATATGCCTTTTCTACTCTTCCTAACATAACAATAGCCGGAATACACATAGCCGCCAGAAGAATTACAAATACAATTATGCCTGCAAGGTAGATAATTCCCACCTGCTTTTGCATAAAAGATACCAGAATTAAAAACAGGATTAATGCTGTATTCAGCCAGATAGCACACAGCCACATGTTCTTCCAGATTTTTTTCTTGGCTCTGGTATAATTAATATTGATATCACTGTTGCTGCTTATTACCTGTACCGGCTGCCGGTCCGTCCAAATTGCTACCAGCAGAAAAATATATCCGCTTGCGGCACCAACGAGACAGGATATTCCCATTACCTTAGCAAAAGGAATAACCGCAATCGCAGCTACAGTTCCTATGACAAGCGGTACAAAAAACGGCAGGAAATGCATGCAGCGGACAGTTCCTGCACTCTTTAATTCCACATATCGTTCTGCTGACTGCTCTTCATAGCAACCCATTTTCCGCTTCCATTGTTTCAAACGGTTATTGGCAAATACAGTTGGAAGCGTCAATAGAATAATCGCTACAATCAACCACACCATCCAGATTGTCATCTGTATGGAAAAGTATGGAATAAAAAGGCAGCTAAACGGAATGATTGCAAGAATAAGACTATACCATATCATTTCTTTTTTAAAGCGCTTCTGGATTGCTTTTACATTCTCATCCTCTACCCATTCACGTTTCATATTTACAGCAAAAAGCATGCCATCCTTATAGGAATTCTGTAACGCAAATACAATACATATGATAAATAAAACAGGATACAATGTTGCAAAAAATATAATATTAAGAAACATTTTTCTCACCCCTTATACATATTCTCACATATCTTTAAGAATTCATCCTGTGTCATGCCACAGATTTTGGCTTCGGAAATAATCTGTTGCAATAGTTCTTTGGATTTCTCCGATAATTCCTTTGCTTCTGAAAATTCCTTCCGCACATGGGCTCCATTCCGCCGGTCTGTATAGATATAACCTTCCTGCTTTAAAAGTGCATATGCTTTATTCACAGTCATGGAATTGATTCCGATTTCTCCGGCCAATGCACGTACCGTGGGAAGCTGCTCTCCCGGCTTTAATCTGCCATCGGATATTCCAAGTACAATCTGATTTCGAATCTGCTGATAAATTGGCACTTCCGATGTCTCATTTATGGATATAACCACCCAGAATCCCCCTTTCTGATTTTTTGATATTCTCTTCCGGAATATCCTTCCTTCATTTTTCTTTGATATGTCAGTTTTCTTTTTGTATTATGTATTATAATACAAATAATACAAATTTACAAGGGCAATCTCTTTTTTATGCGTAAACATGCTTCTACATGCATAATCCAATGTCTGGAAAATGGCATCTGAATCAAACCACGGATATCTTTGTTACACCAGTAATCAATCAGCCAAACCGCATTTTCCTCCATGCTCACAACATGCAGGTTCTGTAAATTTATTTTTCTTTCCTGAGAAATTTTCTGTTTCAATTCTCCATAGGATATTCTCCGAATTATATGCTCGGTGCTTTCCTTTACTTCTGAAATATAAGAATAAAGCTCCTCCAGATTAAGCTGTTTTGAAAAGTCTGCAATTTCCTGCTTCACAAATTCATTTCCTGTTGTAATAACAGGAGCATTCATACGTTCTTTATAATTCTCAGAAAAAAATATCTGTTCATCATTATTTATCAATGTATGCGCAACGATATCTTCTATCCGGAAAATATGCCAGATAGAATAAGCGATTGTTTTGTTATGATATCCATCTGCATTGATAAATGGAATAGCATTAAAATCATCTCTTTTTAGTTCCTCATGTAATAACAACAGTGTATCCATTAATTGATTTCGTAAACAAAACAATGTCTCCATCCCATCTTCATAGGTTTCTTTTCTTTTTATCTGTGCCTGCATTGTTCTATTTAATTCAGCCCATTCTTTGTTCATATATTTTATCTCCAATAAATATAAATAACCTCGATTAACGTTTTCATTATATCAAACACTATGGACTTTATCTATCACAAAATAAGCCCCTCCAACCGGAGGGGCTTATCTTTAACTATATAGCATCTAGGCAATGCCAAGAATACTACATATTATATTTTGTTCCATTCTTATTTGTTAGCGATTGCTGCCTGAGCTGCTGCTAATCTAGCGATTGGTACACGGAATGGTGAACATGATACATAGTCAAGACCAATCTTGTGGCAGAATTCAACAGATGAAGGATCTCCACCGTGCTCTCCACAGATACCAACGTGAAGGTTAGGATTAACTGGCTTACCAAGTTTCAGTGCCATATCCATAAGTTTACCAACACCAGTCTGGTCTAACTTAGCAAATGGATCGTTCTCGAAGATCTTCTTGTCATAGTAAGCATCTAAGAACTTACCAGCATCGTCACGGGAGAATCCAAATGTCATCTGAGTTAAGTCGTTAGTACCGAAGCAGAAGAAGTCAGCTTCTTTAGCGATTTCATCAGCTGTAAGAGCAGCTCTAGGAATCTCGATCATAGTACCAACTTCGTACTCTAATTTAACGCCTGCAGCTGCGATTTCAGCGTCTGCTGTCTCAACAACTACTTTCTTAACGTATTTAAGCTCTTCAACTTCACATACTAATGGAATCATGATTTCAGGTTTCACATTCCAATCTGCATGCTCTTTCTGAACTTCGATTGCTGCACGGATAACAGCTTTTGTCTGCATCTTAGCAATTTCAGGATATGTTACAGCAAGACGGCATCCTCTGTGACCCATCATTGGGTTGAACTCATGAAGTCCATCGATGATTGTCTTAATCTGCTCAACAGTTTTGCCCTGAGCATCTGCTAATTTCTTAAT
>JBNMJI010000095.1:0-6717 GCA_050873725.1 Roseburia sp. | reverse complement strand
AGCCTTAGATATTGTAAAACAGGAATTAGACGTGGAGCTGCCGGAGGATGAAGCAGGATTTATTGCGATGCATCTGGTAAATGCACAGATGGGCGGTCAGATGAACCAGTCCAGAAACATGCCGGCAATGATAAAGGATATACTCAATATAGTCAGATATACCTTTCAGGTGGACTTGGATGAAAAGAGCCTGTCCTATGAGCGTTTTGTAACGCATTTAAGATTCTTTGTACAGCGGGTAATCAGTCGGGAAGACAGTGAACGCAATGATGAAGAATTTGACCAGTTGATTGCGGATCGTTTCCCACGTTCCTACGAATGTGCACAGAAGATAAAGAGTTACATGAAGAAAAAGCTTGATTATGAAGTCTCAGATGTGGAGATTTCTTATCTGGCGGTACACATTCATCGTGTGATTCACAGTATGAATAAGTAAATACCCTTTCGGCAAGGGATTGTTACGTTAAGACGGCAAAACCCAGACGAATAAGACTCATAGGAAGAGTTTTATTTGTTTGGGCTTTTTTATTTACACGAGTAGCTTTTATAAAATGAATAAAACACCGGGGTGTTTTAGATAAAAACAAACATGCTATAAATAATATAAAAATGGGGGGATTGTTATGGCAAGTAAGTATGATGGACTGGCAAGAATTATCATCCAGAACGTAGGCGGCAGGGAAAATATCATAAGCCTTGCACACTGTGTTACCAGACTTCGTTTTAAATTAAAAGACGAGTCCAAGGCAAACACAGAAGTATTAAAAGCAACAGAAGGAATTGTAACCGTAATGAAATCCGGCGGACAGTATCAGATTGTAATCGGAAATCAGGTACCGGATGTCTATGATGTAGTTTGTGAACATGCACATCTTACCGGAAGCGGAGCTGTTTCTGAGGACGCAGAAGACGGTGGCGAGAAGATGGGACTTGGCGCAAGACTCATTGATTTGATTTCCGGCGTGTTCCAGCCATTCCTTGGCGTGCTTTGTGCAGCAGGTATTATCAAAGGACTATTGGCACTGTGGTCCTTTATCGCAAGTCAGTCAGGAATTGATGTTACCACAAGCGGAGCATATCAGCTCTGGTATTCCATCGGAGATGGATTCTTCTATTTCCTGCCAATTATCTTAGGATATACCGCAGCAAAGAAATTTAAGATGAATGAATTCATCGGAATGGCACTTGGTATTTCACTTACCTATCCGGCACTGGTTAATTTAACATCAGGAGAACTGATTGGTTCCCTGTTTGCAGGAACTTCTTTTGAAATGAATTATTATACAACTTTCTTTGGAATTCCTGTTATTATGCCATCCAGTGGTTATACTTCTTCTGTAGTACCAATTGTCATTGCAGTAGCCTGCGCCGCATGGTTAGAAAAGAAGTTAAAGAAAGTAATCCCGGATGTCATCAAAACATTTATCGTTCCGGTTGTAACTTTAGCAGTAATGGTTCCACTTACCTATCTGGTAATCAGACCGGTATCTACTTTCCTTTGCAACATTATCGGTATCATCTTTAGCGCAATCTATAACCTTCCGGTTGTAGGAGGACTTGTAGCAGGTGTCTTAGTCGGAGCATTCTGGCAGGTACTGGTAATCTTCGGATTACATTGGGGACTTGTTCCGCTGGCAATGATTAATTATGGAACATTAGGATATGACTTCATCCTTTCTCCATATTTCGTAGCATCCTTTGCACAGTCCATGGTTGTACTGGCAATCGTATTAAAGACAAAAGACAAGAAACTTAGAAATATTGCATTACCGGCATTTATCTCCGGACTCTTTGGTGTAACAGAACCATGTATTTACGGTATTACACTTCCAAAGAAAAAACCATTCGTAATTTCCTGTATTGCATCCGCTATCGGTGGTGGAATCGTAGGATTTGCAGGTGTTAAAACTTATATGATGGGTGGACTTGGATTCTTCGGACTTCCGGCATTCATCGATGGCGAGTCAAAGAGCATTTACAGTTTAATCTGGGTATTAATCGGTATGGCAGTAGCCATGGTAATTGCTTTTGTAGCAACTTACATTACCTATCATGATGATGCACCACAGAATGGTGAAGCAAAAATTGAAAAGAAAGACACAAAAACAGCAGCAAACCAGGTAATTGCATCTCCTCTTACCGGAGAAGTAAAAGCCTTGGAAGAAGTAGAAGATGAAGCATTTTCAAGCGGAGCATTAGGACAGGGTGTTGCAATTCTCCCGACAGAAGGTAAATTATATGCACCATGTGATGGCGAAGTAGTAACCTTCTTCCCAACCGGTCATGCCATTGGAATGGTATCTGATGGCGGAGCAGAAATCCTGATTCATGTAGGAATGGATACCGTAAAATTAGACGGAGAGGGATTTACACCAAAGGTAGCACAGGGAACCAAAGTAAAGAAAGGTGACCTTTTATTGGAATTTGATATTGCAAAGATTACAGGAGCAGGATATTCCGTGCTGACTCCGGTTATCATCAGTAACACAGCAGATTACGCAGATGTAGTTCCAACAGATGCAAAGAAAGTTGCAGCTTTGGATACATTGATTACCGTTTTATAAATTAGTTTTCCATAGTTTTTTATACCTAAGGGTGCGGGCTCTGATAAGGGGCTCGTGCTCTATCCAACAAAATCAGAAGCCTTATTACAGGGCAGAATGAAAAAAGAAAAAATTTAAAAAACAGAAATTAAAAATTTTCACAAATAAAAATATTAAGAATCAGGAGGAAGAAGCAATGAAGACATTTCGTAAAGATTTTCTCTGGGGAGGAGCAACCGCAGCCAATCAGTTTGAGGGAGCATGGGATGTAGATGGAAAAGGAGCATCCGTTTCCGATATGTGTACCAACGGTTCCCATACCGAGCCGAAAAAGGTAACAAGAACCATTCATCCGGAATACCTCTATCCAAGCCATGAGGCAATTGATTTCTATCACCATTACAAAGAAGATATTGCATTATTTGCAGAAATGGGATTCAAAGTATTCCGTTTATCCATTGCATGGACGAGAATCTTCCCGACCGGAATGGAGGATAAACCAAACGAAGCAGGACTGGCATTCTACGATAAAGTATTTGATGAGTGTTTAAAATATGGCATTGAGCCGTTGGTAACTATTTCCCATTACGAAATGCCATATGCGCTGATTGAAAAATACAATGGCTGGGAAGCCAGAGAGTGCATCGATTATTTCTTAAATTACTGCAAGGCAATTTTTGAAAGATGTCAGGGCAAAGTAAAATACTGGCTGACCTTCAATGAAATCAATGGCGGCACCACACCGCTTGGCAACCTGCTTTCCCTTGGAACGGTAAAAGGCTATGAAGGAAAAATTACTGAGATTCCGGATGACCCTCAGGTTCGTTTCCAGGCACTGCATCATCAGTTTGTTGCCAGTGCGAAAGTAGTAAAACTGGCACATGAAAAATATCCGGAGTATCTCATCGGTGATATGAATGTCTTTATGACCAAGTATCCGTTTACCTGTAATCCGGAAGATGTGCTGGCAACACAGAAGGAAATGCGGATTATGAACTGGTTCTGTTCCGATGTGCAGGTAAGAGGAGAATATCCTGCGTATATGGAACGGTATTTTGAAGAAAATAATATTCATGTTAAAATGGAACCGGGTGATGAAGAAATTTTGCGGGAAGGCTGTGTGGATTTCTATACCCTCAGCTATTATATGAGCAGTTGTGTATCAAAAGACCCGGATGGAGAGCAGACCGATGGCAACCTGATTGCAGGACTTAAGAATCCATATCTTAAGGCAAGTGACTGGGGCTGGCAGATTGACCCACAGGGATTACATTATTCCTTAAATGAAATTTATGACCGTTACCAGATTCCAATTATGGTAGTAGAAAATGGTCTTGGCGCTTATGATAAATTAGAAGAAGATGGAAGCATCAATGATGATTACCGTATCGACTATCTGCGGGATCACATCAAAGAGATGAAGGAAGCTGTAAAAGATGGTGTTGACCTGATGGGATATACCCCATGGGGCTGCATTGATTTAGTAAGTGCATCCACCGGAGAAATGGCAAAGAGATATGGATTCATCTATGTGGAAAAATATGATGATGGAACCGGAACTCTTGCAAGAAGAAAGAAAAAATCCTTCGACTGGTATAAAGAAGTAATTGCTTCAAATGGAGAAAACTTATAAAAGAAAGAAGGTATGAACTATGGAAAAATTTGATGGAAAAAAGGTATTTAGTGGTATTGCAATCGGAAAGGTAAAATTCCTTTCCAAAGCAGAGAACCAGGTAGTAAGAAAGAGAATAGAAGACCCGGCAGCAGAAATTGCCCGCTATGAAGCGGCAAAGCAGACCGCAATCGAACAGCTTCATAAGCTTTATGAGAAAGCTTTAAAAGAAGTGGGCGAAGTAAATGCACAGATTTTTGATGTGCATGCCATGATGTTAGAGGACGGAGATTACAATGATTCCGTTCACAATCTCATCGAGACCCAGAGTGTAAATGCAGAGTATGCGGTAGGTGTTACCGGAGATAATTTTGCAGAAGTATTTGCCAATATGGATGACGAGTATTTCAAAGCGCGTTCCATTGACATGAAGGATATTTCCGAGCGTGTTATCAATGTATTATGCGGAAATGATATGGGCGGCGACCTTGGCGAAGAGCCGGTTATTATCGTGGCAAAGGATTTAGCTCCAAGTGAAACCGTACAGATGGATAAGAGCAAGCTGCTGGCATTTGTAACCCAGCTTGGCTCTACCAATTCCCATACCGCGATTTTAGCAAGAACCATGGGTATTCCGGCGCTGATTGGTGTGGAAATCAAGGAAGAGTGGAACGGAAAGCAGGCAATTGTAGACGGTTACACCGGAACTCTTATCATTGAACCGGATGAAGCAACTTTGACAGAATATAAGAAAAAAGCAGAAGAGGATGCAAAGCAGAAAGAATTACTGCTGACTTTAAAGGGCAAAGAGAATGTGACAAAGAGTGGTCAGAAAATCAATCTTTATGCCAACATTGGAAATGTATCTGACTTAGCAGCAGTGCTTAAAAATGATGCCGGTGGAATCGGACTTTTCCGTAGTGAATTCCTTTATCTTGAAAAAGATACTTTCCCAACGGAAGAGGAACAGTTTGCAGCTTATAAGCAGGTAGCAGAAACCATGGCAGGAAAGAAAGTTATTATCCGTACTCTGGATATCGGAGCAGATAAACAGGTGGACTATTTTAATCTTGATAAAGAAGACAATCCTGCAATGGGATATCGTGCGATTCGAATCTGCCTGACCCAGCCGGAAATTTTTAAGACCCAGCTTCGAGCTTTATTCCGTGCAAGTAATTACGGAAATATTGCAATTATGTATCCGATGATTATTTCTGTAGATGAAGTACGTAAGATTAAAGCAATTGCAGAAGAAGTAAAAGAAGAACTTACAAAGGACGGTATTCCATTTGGCGAAGTGGAGCAGGGTATCATGATTGAAACTCCTGCAGCAGCAGTAATGAGTGATGAACTGGCAAAAGAGGTTGATTTCTTCAGTATCGGAACCAACGACCTGACCCAGTACACACTGGCAATTGACCGTCAGAATGCAAAGCTTGACAGCTTCTATAATCCACATCATGAGGCAGTACTCCGCCTGATTCAGATGACTGTGGAAAATGCGCATAAGGCAGGTATCTGGGCAGGAATCTGTGGAGAACTTGGAGCAGATACGACTCTGACTCAGCGTTTCTTAGAGATGGGAGTAGATGAATTATCCGTTTCTCCAGGCTGCGTTCTTCCGGTTCGTAAAGCGATTCGGGACGCAGAATAATGAGCCGTAAACTGATTTTCTTAGATGTAGACGGAACCCTGGTAGATTTCACCATGCACATGCCGGAATCTGCCAGGGAAGCATTAAGCACTGCCAGGAAACAGGGACATCTGATTTCGTTATGTACCGGAAGAACTGTAACGAATGTGTATCCATGGCTTTTAGATTTTGGATTTGATGCTATTGTGGCTTCGGCAGGTGCTTATGTATCCGTGAAGGATAATGTGATTTACCATAGCATTCTGGCGCAGGATAAGGTGCAGGATATGGTGGAAGTGCTGAAAGAGCATAGCGCATGCTTTATGCTGCAGGGAATCGATGGACGCTATGTGGATAAAGAAAACGCAAAGAAAATGAGAGAACGCTGCATGCGGTTCGGTCTTGATATTGACAGTGCCTTAAACGGACTTACGATTGTAGAACACCCGGAACAGATGCCATCCCTTGAAAGCGGAATGTATTTTGATGCCGATATTCCGGTGGATGTGATGCAGAAGGAAGTCGGTACTTATATCAAAATAACTGGAGCAAGCTTTGGCAAGGACCGCCAGATGTCCGGTGAAATGACGAAGATGGGAGTCAATAAAGCAACCGGAATGCAGCGGCTTATGGATGAGTTAAAGATAGGCAGGGAAGATACCATTGCTTTTGGTGATGGACCTAATGATGTAGAAATGCTGCAATTTGCAGGAACCGGAGTGGCAATGGGAAATGCGATTCCGGCAGTAAAACAGTATGCAGATATGGTTACGGATAAGATTGATGAAGACGGACTGTATCATGCATTTGAACGGCTGCATCTGCTGGGGTAGGATTTGTTTGGAAACAGTTTTTCTGTGATACAAAGTAACGGCGCGGTTTGTCAACTTAAGAGACATGATAAGTACAGTTAGGGGCACTTGGAATTT
>JBNMJI010000094.1:0-6767 GCA_050873725.1 Roseburia sp. | reverse complement strand
CCGCTGAGGACAGTCCATAGTTATTTGAAACGAATGCATTCTGCTGTGCATAGGTAATTACGGTCTGCAAGGTTGCCCCGGAATATGCTCCCTTCTGCATCGTAAGAAGATATACGATATCAAACTGCTTAAATGTGGTAAATGTTGTCATAATAACCGCCGGTGCAATAATTCCTTTCATTGCCGGAACGGTAATATGAATGTTCTTTGACCAGAAACCTGCTCCATCCAGTTCTGCGCTTTCATAGTAGCTGCGGTCAATGCTGGACAGTGCACCATCTATCATCATAATCATAAATGGCAATGCCATCCACAGGTTTAAAGTCATACAGGAGAGAAATGCCGGCACATTGGTGGAAAGGAAATTTACCTTTCCAAAACCAAGTGCCACCAGAATCTTATTCAGAAGACCAAACTCTGTGTTATAAATGCCTACTCTCCACAAAAGGATGGACACATATGCAGGCATCGCCCACGGGAACATCAAAAGGGTCTTGTATACACGTTTTCCCTTTAAATCTTCTCTTTGAAATCCCAGTGCAATAAAATATGCCACAACTACCTGTATCACCATATTTAATGCGGTCCAAAGTAAGGTTGTAAACAGCGCTCCAAGGAAACCGGAGTCTGCCTTTAATAATGCCCTGCTATAGTTGGATAGTCCGATAAATTCATAATTTGACCAGTGAAACAGATTCATATTGGTCAGTGAGATATAGCCCGTGTAAATAATCGGGAATACAATAACCATTCCAATCAATATCAGTGCCGGCATACTGTAAAGCCATGGTGTTAATTTCCGTTTGTTCTTCATATATACACTTCTCTTCCTATTTTTCCTCTTTTATTGCTTCTAAATAAACTCCTGCTTACTGCATATCCGCAATGGCATCCAATGCCTCCTGCTGATAAGTCTCTGCTGCAGTGTCAATATCTTCCCCGGATTTGTTGACTGCTGCCAAAAATTCTTCTGTCGGTCCCCACATAACACTCATCTGTGGAATGTTTGGCATAGGCTGTGCTGTCTCTGCAGTTGCCTTCATTGCCATAATCATCTCATTTGCAGCAACATCTGCATCATCATATGCTTTGCTGTTTGCCGGTGCACAGTTTGATTTATTTGCCAGTGCGATACCTACTTCCGGACTTGCAATTGCCTCTAATACTTTTGCAATTGCTTCTTTCTTATTTTCTGCTGCGTATTTTAAGACTCCAATACTCTGTACACCGGAATATGGTGCCAGTCCGTTTCCATTTGGAAGTTTAAAATCTGCTAAGGATTTAATACCAAGGTCAATGCCTGCTGCCTTGATTCCGGATACCAGCCATGGTCCACCGATGATTGCTGCTGCCTGGCCTTCATTGAATAATGCAGTTACTGTGTTGTAATCTCCATCTGCCTCCAATGCTGCAAATTTCTGATTATATGCGATAGCATCCTTGGTTTCCTGTGTATTTAATCCAGGATTTGCATCTTTATCAATAATATATCCGCCAAAACCATTGATAACCGGTGCCACATTGTATGCGGTAGAATGCTGATTTACCAGTGCATAAGTTCCTGCATCCACATCGGTATGTGCTACCATGTAATCATACAGTTCATCGGTGGTTTCCGGTACATCACCTTCCCATTTTGCCTTATTATACATAAAGAGCAATGTCTCATAATAAACCGGCATCAGGTACTGGGTATCCTTGTAATTACCTGCTTCTACAGTCATCGGCAGTAAATCTGCCATTACATCCTCACTGATAACATCAGTAATCGGCGCTAAAATTCCCATTTCTGCAAATGTTCCCAGTGAATCATGTGCATAAAGATACATATCCGGTCCATTGGATTCATCATTTCCATACAACTGAAGCTGGTCGGTAAGACCACTCTTCTTTTCAAAAGTAACCTTGATATTATCCTCTGCCAGTTTCTCATTGGCACAATCCGCAATGGTCTGCATGATATTTTCATCCCCGTCATGCCAGATTTTTACTTCCGTCATTTCACCCTCTGCGTCATTTCCAAGTACTTCTGTGGTCTTTCCTTCTTCTTTTCCTGTATCATTTCCGCAACCGGATAATATGCCGATTGTCATTGCGGTACAGAGTAAAAGACTTAACATTCTTTTCTTCATAAAAATACCTCCATTTACCAGTTTCTTTAGGAAACCGTTTTCTTTATTTTTCTATTTTCCCATGCAATTGGTTCCTCTTGCTAAGTCTATATTTATCATGTTTTTCCCTTGTTTACAATGTTTATTTGTAAAAAACAATTGACTTTGTTAGGAAACCGCTATACTATATTTGTAAATTTATACAATTTTTCAGGAGGTATTTTATGTCTGTTACCATCAATGATGTTGCTAATGAAGCCGGTGTTTCCAAATCCACTGTTTCTAAAGTCTTAAATCACTGGACCACCATATCTCCAGCCACCGTGGAAAAGGTACATGCAGCAATTGAAAAGCTTCATTATACCCCTAACTCCAGAGCTGTAAGCTTTGCCAAAGGAGCTACTTCCAATATTGTCTATCTTACCAATCTGGAGAAAGATACTGCTTATCAGAATCCGCATATGTTTGACATTATGTGCGGCGTACATCACACCTTATCCGAAAATAACTATTCCCTGACACTTGTCAATACTTCTGAAGAACACTATCCCGGAGAAAAAGTCAGTGAAGTTATCACAAGCCGTTCCTCCGATGGTCTTATTATCCACGGCTCTGCCATTAATAAGGAAATTGCAAATCTTATTCTGGATGCAGGCTTTCCACACATTATCATTGGGCATCCTGGCTTTGAAAGCCGCTTATGCTGGGTAGATACCAACCACGCCCTTGCCGGTGAATACGCTGCTGCACACATGATAGACTGTGGCTATACAGATGTTGCCTTTATCGGAGAACGTAAAACCGATTATATTTCTGCCCAGCGCCAAAAGGGATTTATGGCAGGCATGTTAGACCGGGGCTGTCACATTCCGGCTGCCCGCATCGGAAATACTGATTCCAGCCGCCAGCATGCTTATTCGGTTACTTCTGATATGTTAACACAGTCCGTACCACCCCGTGCTATTGTCTGTGAAAACAACACCCTCGCATTAGGTGTCGTCCAGGCAGTCAAAGACCGGCAGCTTTCCATCCCGGATGACATTGCCATACTTACCTTTGATGTCTATCCTTATTCCAGCATCATCGACCCACAGCTTACCATTGTAGATATTAATGTCTATGATATGGGTGTGCAGGCAGGCTCCATGATGATCCGCAAGCTTCAGAATCCGGAGCTTCTCATCCAAAGCTATACAACACTTCCTGTTATCATCCAGGGAGAAAGCACCCGGCCACTGGCATAAAGAAAGCTACTGGCATAAAGAAAGCTACTGGCATAAAGAAAGCTACTGGCATAAAGAAAGCCCCTGTCAATCTGACAGGGGCTTGTTCCCACTTGCACTCATTATATGATAATATTGATAAGTCAATCAGCTTATCATTAACATTCGTCGCTCACTACTTCATTTTCATAATGATATCTCTTGCAACAGCTTCGTCCACCGGTGTGGCAAATACGCCTTCCTCAAACTCTACAATTCCACCGATTCCTTTTTCTACTACGAAACGAAGCTTTCCATCCCGGACTTTCTTGTCTGTATACAATTTCTTAACTAGTGCTTCCCGGTCAATGTATTCCGGAATCTCTACCGGCAGCTTAGCTTTCTCCAGCAAATTCTTTACTGCTGTTTTTTCTTCTTCTGTCATGTAACCAAGACGATGTGCCAGTTCTGTCATAGCTATCATTCCAATGGAAAGTGCTTCTCCATGAAGCAGTCTGTAGTCGCTGACGGTCTCAATGGCACGTCCTACCGTATGGCCAAGATTCAAGATTTCTCTTAAGCCCTGCTCTTTTTCATCCTTCATTACCACGGCATATTTAATCTGGCAGTTCTTCTTTGCGATGTATTCACAGGCTTCTTTATCTCCTGCGAAAATTTCTTCCATATGCTTTTCCAGAAATTCAAACATTTCCTTATCTGCCATGCAGGCATGCTTGATTGTCTCTGCCATTCCACTGGATAACTGGCGCTGTGGCAGTGTTTTCCATGCTGCAATGTCAAGATATACTTTCTCCGGCTGGTTAAAAAGTCCAATCAGATTCGTTGCCAGTGGTGTGTCCACTGCGGTTTTTCCGCCAACAGATGCATCTGCTGCAGCTAAAAGTGTGGTGGCATAATTAATAAATGGCACGCCTCTGCCATAGGTTCCTGCCAGAAATCCAGACAAATCAGTTACCACGCCACCACCAACGGCGATGATGCAGCAGTCTCTCCGGAATCCCGCCTCTAACATGGCGTCCTCTACTTCTTCCTTCGTCTTTCTGGTCTTGCTGGTCTCTCCCGCCGCAAAGACAAATTCCTTTGCCTGATATCCGGCTTCCTGCAGCAACTCCACAATGTGGTCTGCGTAAAGTTCCTTTACGGTACTGTCTGTAATTACCGCAAACTTCTTGATTTTTCCAACCAGACCGTTTTTTAAATCCTCAATTAACCGGTTCTCAAGCTGATAGCCAATCTCGATTTCATAACTGTCATCGACTACCTTCTTTAATTCTACCTGAAATACACTCATGTTCTTCTCCGTTCTATCCTGTGTCTTTTAAATCTGTGCTTATCACGGATTTTTATTTCGTTTATTATACTATTTTGCCTTTTTCTCTGCAACCATAGGAACCCTAATCGAAAGAAATTCCCTGTTTTTATGCCAGATGCTCCTCTATGTATGCAATATACGGTTTCTTATTTACCTTATCCTGATTTACCACATACCAGTCATAAGCCTCTTTTAATCCATCCGCCAGCGGCTTTGTCTCTTTCATTAACGCAAGCTGCTTCGTAACATCCAGTGCATATTCATAATTATAAAAGCTGAAATAATTACGCTGCTCTTCTTCTGCTGTAACTTCCACAAACTCTGCCTGCTTTCCGGCCGCCTGATAGCACAGTGTCACCCAGTCACGAATGGATATGCTTTCTTTATTTCCAACATTAAAAATTTGCTGCTCCGGGTGTCTTTCCACCAGAACATCTATAAATCTGCACAAATCTTCCACATGGAAAAATTGCAGCTTCATGCCGCCCTCCTGTGGCAGATAAAATTTCCTGTTTTCCAATGCACAGTCAAATACAAAGGCTTCCCGGTATACATTATTCATTGGACCATATAAATAAGGCGGTCTAAGGATGTATGCCTTCGGATTCTTCTGCATCAACGCTGCCTCAGCCGCTATTTTATTCGTTCCATAGGCACCCCAGTGCACATTTTCTGCAAGCTGTGTTTCTTCCGTAAATGGTGCCGTTGCATATTCCGGATATACGGCACTTGAACTTATAAGGACATAATCTTCATAGCTTTCCAACGCCTTCAGCAAATCCTCCACATCTTCCCCGGTATATGCCGTATCAACCACCAGGTCAAAATGCAGTCCCTGCAAAGAATTGCCAATTGCATGCCGGTCTGCCTGAATCAGCTTTACGCCCGCTGACTGTGGTCGGGTGTTTCGATTTAATACATAGACTTCATCACCTTTTGCCACATAATACTCTGCAATAAACCGACTTACAAATACAGTGCCACCAGTTACCAGAATTTTTCTCATATTTGTTCTCCTTGTGCATTGCTTTCTATGAAATTTTTATTTTTCCCGCTCTAATGTTAAAACCATACATTCTTTGGATTCGGTAAATCCGCAGGCATGATACAAGGCTCTTCCGCTCTCTGTCGTATCCAGACTCAGTTCTGTCACCCCTCGCAATTTGGCTTCATTAATCAGAAGTTCCATCATATGACGTGCAATCCCCTGTCCACGATAGTCCTTCTTCGTATATACATTCATAATATGTCCACGTTTTCCGGTAGGATGGGCAAATGTCGGCATGACTTCAATATAACTGGCTGACGCACAGCCAACTACTTTTCTTCCATCCATTGCCAGAATGGTTGTCTGGTTACCATCTTCAAAATACAATCTGCTGCTGTCTACCAGATTGTCCGGAAATGTGTAATCCTCCGGCAAATCATTTACTTCACGCAGCATCTCCAGCCGGGTACTCATCAGATTCTCCATGTCTCTTCGTGACGCATTCATATATGTTATCATAATCATTCCTCCAGGTCGCAATATTTCTGTCTTCTTCGTACAGCAGTATCATATCACAGAACGGAGGTAATAATACTTAATTTTTTATGATTTCTCTTTTCTTTTATTCTTCCTTATTAACTATTGCATGTACAACGCAGGCAAATCCCGCAATCATCGAAAATAAAATAGCGCCTCCCATTGAACTATCCAAAAAAGCCCCAATAAAGTAACCTACAATTCCAGCAAGTACCATAATACAAACTGCATCCACTGCTTTAAATTTTTTCATAAAAACACCTCCGTTTTTGCTTTTCTTCTTGTTTCTAATTTCTATTTACCTACAACAATTCATATACCATATTATACTTATTATTGTTTCGCATGTATATAACTTATCTTTAGCTTTCTTTTATGAATTACTTTTTACCTTTCCTCTTTGACCTTAATTTTGAAGACGAAACGAAGATGAAGGGGGGACAAAAATGTCCTTGAAGATGGGGTGAAGATGAATATTTCAGCTTACTTGGCACTACTTCCAACTACTAACAAAAATAGCGGAAACGCTGTAGTTATCAGCATTTCCGCTATTTTCAACTAATGAGACATCGGGGATTCGAACCCCGGACAACTTG
>JBNMJI010000093.1:0-6822 GCA_050873725.1 Roseburia sp. | reverse complement strand
GGACAGTATGACAATGCAGTGATTTTGAAATGGTTAAAGACCTTCTACCGCCGTTTCTTCTCGCAGCAGTTTAAACGTTCCAGTCTGCCGGATGGACCAAAGGTAGGTACGGTAGCAGTATCGCCAAGAGGTGATTTACGAATGCCAAGTGATGCATCGGCGCGTATCTGGATGGATGAAATCGAACATTTGAAATAAAAAACTGCTGCTCCAGATGGGGCAGCAGTTCTTTTATAAAAACTATATGTGTTTGAGCTGTTTTTCATAAGATTCTTTTGCCTTGCTGCGGTTTAACGCAAAGTTCTTGCCGTAGACGAAAGAGTACATGACAGCAGCCATTACAAATGCAGTAACCACATCAAATACAGAATGCTGTTTTAAGAACATGGTTGCAAGAATGATGCTGACCATAAGGATGAAGGAAGCCAGCTTCAACTTCGGACGATCCTTAAATTCTTTGCTGTTACAGATTGCAATGTGAACACCGAGAGAATTATAAACGTGAATACTTGGAAACAGGTTTGTCGGTGTATCAGTTGCATAAAGCCAGGCTACCATATGGGTAAAGACATTGTCACGCTCAAAGGAATGCGGGCGGAGATAATGTCCGTTTGGATAGAGACTGGATACCACCAGAAATACGGTCATTCCCACAAACAGGAATGTACAGAGCCGGTAATAATCTTCTTTATTTTTGAAGAAAAAGTAAAGAACCGCATATGCGACATATCCAAACCATAACATATATGGTACGATGAAAAATTCTATAAATGGGATTTTATCATCCAATGCAGTATGTATTACGTTGAAATTTGAAGTTACATGTTTTTCCAGATAGGCAAACCATGGAAAATAAATGAATACATACAGCAGAACCCATGCGTGCTTATATTTTTGAAAGAATGCTTTGAGATTTTGCTTAAAGTTATCTTTTTTCAACATCGGATTCCCCTTCTTTAATGTAAGAATACTACTTCTATTGTGGAATTCTAGCACAGCATTTTTTAAAAAACAATGCTATAAAATCGAATTTAATAATTTTTATGGAATTCTTAAGATTTTAGTGAAAAAGGAACATTTTCATTGTGCAAGAATACAAGAAAATGTATTTCATTTTTTAAATAAATATTACAAATGCGGGATTTCATTGACAAAGAAAAACGGTCAACTATAATGGAAACTAGCAAAATAGAAAGGTTAAGGGATATGAAGAAGAATAAAGAGAAACAGCAGGAAACTGCAAAGGTGAAAATGAGTAAAGAGAAAATCCTTTGTATAGCAGGAATTCCTGTGGGAATATTAGTTGTGATTTATCTGGTACTGGCATTGTTTTTCCAGAGCCATTTTGCTTTTCGTACCACAATAAATAATGTGGGGGTATCCGCTTCCTCTACCAGTGGCGTGGAGAAGAAGATTACAAAGCAGGCATCCCAGTATGAAATGAAACTGGTGGAGCGTGAGGATAAGACAGAAAGCATCAATGGAGCAGATATTGATATGGAGCCTGTATTTGATAAGCAGGTAAAAGAACTTTTAAAGAAGCAGAATGGATTCGCATGGCCATATTATCTTTTCGCGCCACAGAAATACGAAGTGGAGACCATGATATCTTTTGATGAAGAAAAGCTGAAGGATGTTCTGGATGATTTGTCCTGTATGGATGAAAGCAAATGGACCGATTCCGAAAATGCACAGATTAAGGATTATACCAAGGATGGCTATGAAGTGCAGCCAGAGGTATATGGAACGAAAATCGATAAGGATACATTTACGGAGAAAATCAAAGAAGCCTTAGATAAAATGCAGCCGGAATTTGACCTTTCCGAGGAAGGCTGTTACGAAGACCCTAAGGTAAAGGAAGAGGATGATGTATTTCAGGATGCACTGGATACCTTGAATAAATATACCCAGATGAAGATTACCTATCAGGTAGAAGGCAAGGATGATGTGGTTTTGGATGGAGAAACCATCAGTACCTGGCTTTCCGTGGATGATGATTTCAATGTGTCCGTAGATGATGAGGCATTAAGTTCTTATGTAAAATCCATGGCGAAAAATTACAATACCGCCTATGGAAACCGGACACTGGATACTTCTTATGGACAGACGGTGACAATTTACGGTGGAAATTATGGCTGGTGGGTAGACAATGCAGCTGAAAAAGAAATGATACTGGAAGATTTAAAAGCCGGTAAAGATGTAACAAGAGAGCCGGTTTATTCCCAGACAGCCAACAGCCATGGTGAAAAGGATTATGGAGATACATATGTGGAAATCAATCTGACTGCACAGCATTTATTCTTCTATAAGAAAGGTTCGCTGGTGGTAGAATCTGATTTTGTTTCCGGTAATCTTGCAAAGAATCACGGAACACCGTCCGGTTCTTTTGGTGTTACTTATAAGGCAAAGGATGCAGTGCTTCGTGGAGAAGATTATGAGTCCCCGGTATCTTTCTGGATGCCGTTTAATGGTGGTATCGGAATGCATGATGCAAGCTGGAGAAGTACCTTTGGTGGAACGATTTATAAAAGAAGCGGTTCCCATGGATGTATCAATCTTCCATACAGTGCAGCGAAAACAATTTATGAAAATATAGAAGCAGGTTATCCGGTACTTGTTTATGAATTGCCGGGAACCGAGAGCCAGAAGGGCAAGGATATGGATGCAGCTTCTGCAGTAGATGCAGCAATTTCCTCTATTGGAACCGTAACTTTAGACAGTGCAGGAACGATTGCATCTGTCCGTTCCCAGTATGATGCTTTATCTGACAGTGCCAAATCTTATGTAAAGAACTTAAATGTACTGACTGCAGCAGAGTCAACTCTGTCACAGTTACAGTATGAGCAGTCCCTGCAGGATTTACAGAATCAGGAAAGCATTGATGCACAGAATGTCACCAATGCGATTATGGCATTGCCGGATACTATAACTGCCGCAGATGCAGCAGCAGTAGCCAATGCAAGAAATGCCTACAATGGTTTAAGTGAAGGTGCAAAAGCGAAGGTGCCACAGAGTGCACTGGACAAGCTGGCAGCTGCTGAAGCAGCATTGTAGGGAATTGGAATAAAGAATAAGAGCATTAGCTTCTGTTCAGACAATTTTAGTATGATGAATGTCTGTAGGAACCACTGGAAATAAATTGAAAATAGAAATGTAATAGAAATAGCACCAGCCTCAGATTGGATGATTACAGATACATGAGGAAGGGCTGTTAGGGACTTATGAAATTCGTTCGGAAACAGGCAACGCCGGTACAGGGATGTACCGGCGAGGCGCAGATGAACATGGATGTGAATTTGCGCCGGTTGCCAGAATCATATGCGCTTATATCGAATTTCCAATGTCCCTTACAGCCCTCCCTCGTATCAAAATCATTCAGTCAGAGGCTGATGTTTTTTATATATCATTATACATTGCGATATATCGTTTTCTATATTTTCATGCCTATTTTTAAATCCTTATCATACATATGGAAAAATGTTGCCAAATAGCAACTAAGATGTTGCAGACTAAAGGGGCAATATTGCAAAGAAAAAGGGCACATAGTATAATCTTATCAAGAAGTAAGAAATATAAATTATGTTGCTGACGAGCACAAAGACAGATAGAAAATACCCTGTGAAAAAGTGGCAGATAACAGGGCTGCCGGAAATCAAGCGGAAGGAGAATCGGATTGATGAAAGAGCAGGTTTTGACAAAGTTTAAGGAATTATTTGGGGATGAAGGAGACATCCGTGTGTATTTCGCACCGGGACGTGTGAATCTGATTGGAGAACATACAGATTACAACGGCGGTCATGTATTTCCATGTGCATTGGCGATTGGAACATATGGTGTGGCAAGAAAACGTGCCGATAAGAAGTTAAGATTTTTCTCCATGAATTTTGAACAGCTTGGCGTATTGGAATCTTCTATTGAAGGATTAAAGCCGGAGAAAGAAGCAGACTGGACGAATTATCCGAAGGGTGTTATCTGGGCATTTGGTGAAAAAGGCATGCAGGTGGATACGGGAATGGATTTATTGTTATTTGGAAATATTCCAAATGGTTCCGGACTTTCTTCTTCAGCATCTGTTGAAGTACTGACCGGATATATTTTAAAGGACTTATTCGGTTTTGATGTAACGAACCAGGAGCTGGCTTTAATCGGACAGTTTTCAGAGAATAAATTCAATGGTGTGAACTGTGGTATCATGGATCAGTTTGCTATTGCAATGGGAAAAGCAGAGTATGCGATTTTCTTAGACACGGCTACCTTAAAATATGAATATGCACCGGTTCGTTTAAAAAATGAGAAAATTGTAATTTCCTGTAGCAATAAGAAGCGTGGCCTGGGAGATTCAAAATATAATGAACGCCGTGCAGAGTGCGAGGAAGCACTGGCAGAATTACAGAAGGTAGTAGATATTAAGAGTCTTGGTGAATTGTCAGAGGAACAGTTTGAAGAATATAAGGGCGCTATCGGAAGCGAAGTTCGTATGCGTCGTGCAAAGCATGCGGTATATGAGAACCAGAGAACGCTAAAAGCAGTGGAAGCCTTGAAAGAAAACGATGTGGAAACCTTTGGAAAATTGATGAATGCATCCCATGTATCATTACGGGATGATTATGAAGTGACAGGAATTGAACTGGATACCTTAGTAGAAGAAGCCTGGAAGGTGGACGGTGTCACTGGCTCCCGTATGACAGGCGCAGGCTTTGGTGGCTGTACCGTCAGCATTGTAAAGGATGAAGCGGTAGAACATTTTATTGAAGCAGTAGGCAGTGCCTATGAGAAGAAAATTGGATACAGCGCAGATTTCTATGTAGTAGAAATTGGAGACGGTCCATCCAGACTGGCATAAAAGACAGGAGGAAAGTCATGATTTGTGAAGATATTTTAAAATTAACAGAATATGGCATGGTAACCGGACTGGTTCCAAAGGAAGATGAGCGTTTTACCATCAACCGCCTGCTGGAATTATTCGAATTAGAAGAATTAGATGAGGACGCTGTGACAGCTTATCAGTCACGGACACCGATGAGCAGAGAAGAAGCGGAAGAGGGACTGGAAGAATTATTAAACCGTCTGCTGGATTATGCTTATGAAAAAGGCATTATGAAGGAAAACAGCGTAGTATACCGTGATTTATTTGATACGAAAATCATGGGAATGCTGATGCCAAGACCCAGTGAAGTGATTCATAAGTTTCAGAGCCTTTATGAGAAGGATGCAAAGGCGGCAACAGATTATTATTATACCCTTAGCCAGGACAGTAATTATATCCGCAGATACCGTATCAGGCGGGATATGAAATGGACAGCAGAAACGGAGTTTGGTGAACTGGATATTACAATTAACTTATCCAAGCCGGAAAAGGACCCGAAAGCCATTGCGGCTGCGAAGCTGGCAAAGCAGAGCGGATATCCGAAATGTCTTTTATGTAAGGAAAATGAAGGCTATGCAGGAAGAGTCAATCATCCGGCAAGACAGAACCACCGTATTATTCCGGTGACCATCAATCACAGTGACTGGTTCTTACAGTATTCTCCTTATGTTTACTATAATGAGCACTGCATCGTGTTTAATGGAAAGCATACACCGATGAAAATCGAGAAAGCAACCTTCGGAAAACTGCTGGATTTTGTAAAACAGTTTCCACATTATTTCGTTGGTTCCAATGCAGACCTGCCGATTGTAGGCGGTTCGATTTTAAGTCATGACCATTTTCAGGGTGGACATTATGAATTTGCCATGGCAAAGGCACCGTTGGAAAAAGAGATTACCTTTGCGGACTTTGAAGACGTAAAAGCGGGAATCGTAAAATGGCCGATGTCGGTTATCCGCCTTTCCTCACCGGATACAGAGCGGCTGATTGAACTGGCAGATAAAATACTTCTGACCTGGCGTGGTTATACGGATGAAGCAGCATTTATTTTTGCAGAAACAGACGGGGAGCCACATAATACCATTACGCCAATTGCAAGAAAACGTGGCAATAATTATGAACTGGATTTAGTGCTCCGTAATAATATTACAACGAAGGAGCATCCGCTGGGCGTATATCATCCCCATGCAAAGCTTCATCATATTAAAAAAGAGAACATCGGTTTAATTGAGGTAATGGGTCTTGCAGTGCTGCCGGCACGTCTGAAGGATGAGATGGCACAGCTTAAGACAGCAATTTTATCCAAGACTGATTTACGAAGCAATGAAGTTTTAAGCAAGCATGCAGACTGGGTAGAGGAATTTTTACCAAAATACGAGAGCATCACCGAAGAAAATATCGATGAAATCATGCAAAAGGAAATCGGACTGGTGTTCCGCGAAGTTCTTCTGGATGCCGGTGTATACAAATGCAGCGAAGAAGGAAGAAAAGCATTTTTACGTTTTATTGATACAGTAAATGCATAGAAAAAGGTGTTTATCCGGGAGTGGGATTCTGGTTGACATATGAAAAGAGCATCATTGGCACAAGGTGTCATCCAATGGGAAGGATGAAAAGCACCGCCAGTGATGCTTTTCTGTTATATGTGATATGTGTGATAAAGTGTCTGAGCAAAAGTGTCTGAGCAAAAGTGTCTGAGCAAAAGTATCTGATATAAAGTGTTTCGGCAGGTTATGACTCTTGCAAGAAGGGGAAAAATGCATTAATATAAGAACGATATGATAAATTATGCAAGATGATAAGGACAGAATGGAGATTTTATGAAACAGCAGATAAAGAGTTCTTTGATATTATTATTGACCGCAACCATCTGGGGCAGTGCCTTTGTGGCACAGAGCGTAGGTATGGAATATATTGGACCGTTTACCTTTAATGCAATTCGATGCACTCTGGGG
>JBNMJI010000092.1:0-6827 GCA_050873725.1 Roseburia sp. | reverse complement strand
GGGCTGATTCGTCAGAGCGAATTTTTCTTATACAGTAAAAAAGACCGGGATGCCGTATATAAATGCCTGGAACGTGGTTACAAGTTCCCGGAGGTTACAAGCTGGATTCGTGCCAGCAAACAGGATTTCCAGCTTGTAAAAGATTTGGGACTGCGTGAAACCGGTATTTTGGTAAGCTGCTCTGATTATCATATTTTCTATAAAATGAAAATGACCAGAAGTGAAGTCATGAACCTTTACTTAAGTGTTATCCGTGAATGCTTAGAGACCGGAATCAGCCCAAGATGTCATTTGGAGGATATTACACGTTCTGATATTTACGGATTTGTAATTCCGTTCTGCTTAGAGCTGATGAAATTAATGAAGGAATACAATATCCCGATTAAGATTCGTGCCTGCGATACCATGGGATATGGTGTAAACTTCCCGGGAGCAGTAATTCCACGAAGTGTACCTGGTATCATTTACGGACTTACGACACATGCAGGAGTTCCATCAGAACTGATTGAATGGCATGGACACAACGATTTCTATAAAGCGGTTAATAACTCAACCACAGCATGGCTTTACGGTGCATCCGGCGTAAACTGCTCTTTATTTGGTATTGGTGAGAGAACCGGTAATACACCTCTGGAAGCAATGGTATTTGAATATGCACAGTTAAAAGGTACTCTGGATGGAATGGATACCAGAGTTATCACAGAACTGGCTGAATATTATGAGAAAGAATTGAATTATAAGATTCCAAGCCGTACACCGTTTGTCGGAAGCAACTTTAATGTTACAAGAGCAGGTATCCATGCAGACGGACTTTTGAAAAATGAAGAGATTTATAACATTTTTGATACTGAAAAATTCTTAAATCGTCCGGCACTGGTATCTGTTTCTAACACATCGGGACTTGCAGGAATTGCACACTGGATTAATACTTATTACCGTCTCAGTGATGATCGTAAAGTAGATAAGAATTCTGAACTGGTAAAGACAATCAAACAGTGGGTAGATGAGCAGTATGATGAGGGACGTGTAACTGTAATTACAGATAACGAACTTGTAGTACAGATAACTGACTGTTGTAAAAAACTCGGAATTGTATTATAAATTAAGGAGGCTTTATCGTGGGCGAAGAAGGATATTCTTTAAGCGGAAGAGTATTTCATACGATTCGTGAAAATATCTTGTCCGGAAAATACAAGTGCGATGAAGAATTAAAAGAAAAAACTCTGGGTGATGAACTTGGTGTCAGCCGAACTCCGGTGCGTGAGGCTTTAAGACAGCTGGAACTGGAAGGACTTGTCAGAATTATTCCGAACCGTGGAGCATTCGTAGAAGGAATTACCAAAGAAGATGTAAAAGATATCTATGAAATCCGTGCACGGTTAGAGGGACTTTGTGCAAAGTGGGCGGCAGACAGAATTACAAAAGATCAGATTGCAGAACTGGAAGAAAATATTTTTCTGGTAGAGTTTCATGCCAAGAAAGAAAATTATGCACAGATATTGGAACTGGATAATAAGTTTCATGAGGTGCTTTATGAAGCGTCTGGAAGTAAAATGTTAAAGCATGAATTGTCTGCATTTCATCATTATGTGGAAAGAGTTCGAAAAATTACTTTGTCAATGCCGGATCGTGTGGTAAAATCAAATGATGAACATAAAAAGATTGTAGAAGCGTTGAAACAGCACAATGCAAAAGAGGCAGAACTGCTTGCAACAAGCCATATGTTAAATACCATTGAAAATATGGATAATTATGGCTGGGATAATCTGCTGAAATAGTAAATGGAGGATAGAAAGATGGACAAAATTAAAATGACTACCCCTTTGGTTGAAATGGACGGAGACGAAATGACAAGAATCCTTTGGAAAATGATTAAGGATGAACTGTTATTACCATTTATTGATTTGAACACAGAATATTATGACCTGGGTCTTGAACATCGTAATGAAACAGATGACCAGGTAACTGTAGATTCTGCAAATGCTACCAAGAAATATGGTGTTGCAGTAAAATGTGCAACAATCACACCGAATGCAGCACGTATGACAGAGTATAATTTAAAGGAAATGTGGAAGAGTCCGAATGGAACAATCCGTGCAATGTTAGATGGAACCGTATTCCGTGCACCAATCGTTGTAAAGGGAATCGAGCCATGTGTTAAGAACTGGAAGAAACCAATTACGATTGCAAGACATGCTTACGGTGATGTATACAAGGCTTCTGAAATGAAGATTCCGGGACCGGGAAAATGTGAACTGGTTTATACAGCAGAGGACGGAACAGAGACAAGAGAACTGATTCATAACTTTACAGGAGCAGGTGTTGTCCAGGGACAGCATAACTTAAATGACTCGATTGAAAGTTTTGCAAGAAGCTGCTTTAGCTACGCACTTTCTACCAAACAGGATTTATGGTTTGCAACCAAGGATACCATTTCCAAAAAATATGACCATACTTTCAAAGATATTTTCCAGGAAATCTTTGATGCAGAATACAAAGAGAAATTCGAAGAAGCAGGAATTACTTACTTCTATACCTTAATTGATGATGCAGTAGCCCGTGTGATGAAAGCAGAAGGCGGATTTATCTGGGCATGTAAGAACTACGATGGAGATGTTATGAGTGACATGGTATCATCTGCATTTGGTTCTCTTGCCATGATGACTTCTGTACTGGTATCACCGGCAGGATATTATGAATATGAAGCTGCACACGGAACGGTTCAGCGTCACTATTACAAACACCTCAAAGGAGAAGAAACATCCACCAACTCCGTAGCAACTATTTTTGCATGGACCGGAGCACTCCGCAAGAGAGGTGAATTAGATGGCAACCAGGAGTTAAGCACATTTGCTGACAAACTGGAAAAAGCCTGTGTAGACACCATTGAATCCGGAAAGATGACCAAAGACCTTGCACTGATCACAACAATCGAAAATCCGACGGTATTAAACAGTGAAGACTTTATTAAAGCAATCCGTGCAACATTAGAGAAAATGTTATAAAATTTATACTCCGGGATGGCAAAAATGCGCCGTCCCGGAATTTTCAGCTATAAAAAGCCCTTGTGAAGAAAACTTTATTTATGGGGCGAAGAGAAAAAGTGAGGAGACTTCCATGATTTTAGCCTGTCAGAATATCAGTAAATCCTTTGGGACAGACACCATAATACAGAATGTTTCTTTTCATGTAGAAGATAATGAGAAAACAGCAATTGTCGGCATCAATGGTGCCGGCAAATCTACGTTATTGAAAATTATAGTGGGAGAGCTGGCACCGGACAGTGGAGAGGTAACCGTTGCAAAAGGAAAAACCATCGGTTATCTTGCCCAGTATCAGGATAAGGACAGCAATGAGACCATTTATAATGAAGTGCTTCATGCCTGCGATGCATTAATTGAAAAAGAAGAAAAACTTCGCAAAATGGAAGAAGACATGCAGCATGTAAGTGCAGATGAATTAGAAAAATATATGGAGCAGTACAACCGTTTCAGCCATACCTTCGAATTAGAGGGTGGACTGACTTTTCGTAGTGAGATAAACGGTGTATTAAAGGGACTTGGTTTTTCGGAAAATGATTTTGGAAAGAAGATGTCAGAGTTATCCGGAGGGCAGAAAACCCGTGTGGCATTAGGCAGACTTCTGGTGACGAAGCCTGACATTATCATGCTCGATGAGCCGACCAACCATCTGGATATGGCATCCATTGCATGGTTGGAAAACTATCTTTTGAACTATAAGGGAGCCGTAATTATCGTAGCCCATGACCGCTATTTCTTAGACCGGATTGTTACAAAAGTAGTGGAAATATCCCGTCATACAGCGACAGTATTTCCGGGAAACTATACCGCATATGCAAAACAGAAGGAAGTACAGCGGGAAAGCCTTCTGCGACAGTATTATAACCAGCAGCGGGAAATCAAGCATCAGGAAGAAGTAATATCCAAGTTAAAATCGTTTAACCGGGAAAAGTCCATTAAGCGTGCAGAGAGCCGTGAGAAAGCATTAGACAAAATAGAACGTATCGAGAAACCAATCGATGAAAAAACGGACATGCATATCACATTAGAGCCGGAAATTGCCAGCGGAAATGATGTGCTTACGGTGACAGGGCTTGCAAAATCCTATGAACATAAGTTGTTTTCCGATATTAGTTTTCAGATTAAGCGTGGCGAGAAAGTCGCCTTAATCGGAAATAATGGTACAGGAAAAACCACGATTTTAAAGATTATCAATGGAATTGTAGACGCAGATGCCGGCGAGATAAAGCTTGGAAGCAATGTGGAAATCGGATATTACGATCAGGAACATCAGAACTTAGACCCGGATAAGACATTGTTTGATGAAATTGCAGATGCTTATCCGAATCTGAAGGCGACGAAGATTCGAAATGTGCTGGCAGCATTCTTATTTACGGATGATGATGTATTTAAGCGGATTCGTGACATCAGCGGTGGAGAAAGAGGACGAGTTTCACTGGCAAAACTGATGTTATCCAATGCGAACTTCCTGATATTGGATGAGCCGACCAACCACCTTGATATTATGTCGAAAGAAATTTTGGAATCAGCTATTAATTCTTATACCGGAACGGTGCTTTATGTATCCCATGACCGATATTTTATTAATAAGACCGCCAGCAGAATCCTTGATTTAAAGAATGAGACGATTCTTAATTATATCGGAAATTATGATTATTATCTGGAGAAAAAGGAAGTCCAGGAGTTAGCAGCATTTGGAACGAGCACACAGGATAATGCAAATGCTTCCGGCGGAAATGGTGAAAAGAGTAGCACAGAGAATGCATCCACCGGAGCAAATCAGAAGTTAAGCTGGGAAGAAATGAAGAAACAGCAGGCAGCAAAACGCAAGCTGGAAAACGAATTAAAGCGTACAGAAGATGAAATCGCTGCGAGAGAGGCAAAGATAGAAGCATTAAATGAAGAACTGGCAAAGCCGGAGGTAGCATCAAATTCCTATGAATTAAATAAAATCCATGAGGAACAGATGCAGGAAGAGGCAGCTTTGGAAGAATTCTATGCAAAGTGGGAAGAATTAAGTTTGCAACAAGATTGTTAAAGTTGTAACACATTGACATCTTTTCGGCAAGAAACTATAATTATTGTAGGGTATGGAAAGCAGGAGGAACTGGCAGAATGAGCAAAGAAATATCACAGGCAGTAATTCGTAGAATGCCAAGATATTACCGATATCTGGGGGAACTTTTAGATGAAGGGGTAGAACGTATTTCATCGAATGAACTGAGTGCAAGAATGAAAGTGACAGCGTCACAGATCAGACAGGATTTAAATAATTTTGGTGGTTTTGGACAGCAGGGATATGGCTACAATGTACAATTTCTGTATGAAGAAATCGGAAAGATTATGGGATTAAATGAACAGCATAATATTATTATTATCGGAGCCGGTAACTTAGGACAGGCACTTGCCAATTATGTGAAGTTTGAAAAACTCGGCTTCGTCATAGTAGGATTGTTTGACGTGAATCCGGATTTGTGCGGAAAATCCATTCGTGGCAATAAAATCGAAATGATTGATAAACTGGAAGAATTTGTAAAGACACATAAGGTAGATATTGCTACACTGACTATGCCGAAAGAGAAGGCAGATGCCGTGGCAAACCAGCTGGTAAGCCTTGGAGTACATGCAATATGGAATTTTGCCCATGTGGATCTGGAAGTATTGGATGAAAATGTTGTGGTGGAAAATGTACATTTATCAGACAGCCTGATGCAGTTGTCCTATAATATGACAAAGAACAAAGGAAAAAAAGAAACGCTGGAATAGAGGTGTTTTTGCATGAAAGATGACAAAGAATTTCTGGAAGCATTAGAGAGCAGAAAAGTGCCGATACTTGTATTGGACCAGAAGTGGCACAGACTTTTTGCATTAAGCGGGAAAACCAGTGAAATCACGAAGCTGGAAGAAAAAGTAAATCAGTTGTTAGAACGGCAGGGAAAGCTTAATAATGATTTAAAGGAACTGAAAAAGACGAAGAATCAGTTGATGAAAAGCATTGTTGCCAACATGGAGGGAACCCATGAGGAAAACGAGGGAGATCTTTCTTCCAGAAAACTAGATGAAGATAAGCGGCTGATTGATGAAGTCAATGCCAAGATGGAAGAAATCGAAGATGAATTAATTGAACTTCCGCGTAATATTAACAGTGCAAATCAGGAACTGATGTTAGAGAGCATGCGTTACTGTTATGAGAGACTGCGTCAGAACAGCAAAGAGGCAGATGAAATTACGGCATGGATTGACAAAGTAAGGGTAGAACTTAAGAAAAATATCATCAAAAAGCAGAATCGTGAAATCAATAACCGGCAGATTTATTCTTATATGCATGATATTTTTGGCGTAGATATCTTAAATGTATTTGATTTGCGGCAGGAAGATGAAGACCGTCTGCAGGGAAAGAAAGCAGCGGAAAATGCGGACGAAAAGGATAAGAATAAAGAATCTGAGAATAAAGAAACTCAGAATAAGGATGCTCAGAATAAGACAGAAAATGAGAACTCAGAAGCAAAAGGAGAATCATAATTCTGTGTGCATGTGAAAGGAATTAATTTATGGAATATCTTGTAAATTCCCGGGAAATGAAAACATGTGATACCAATACAATTGAACATTTTAAAGTGCCGTCCATGGTTCTTATGGAACGGGCAGCCCTTTCTGTGATAGAGTTAATACAGGAAAAAGAAATTTCCTGTAACCGCGTGCTGGTAGTATGTGGAACCGGAAATAACGGTGGCGATGGTATGGCGATTGCAAGATTGTTATATCTTTCCCGTATACCGGTTGAAG
>JBNMJI010000091.1:0-6975 GCA_050873725.1 Roseburia sp. | reverse complement strand
TTTTAAGCGAATCCCAAAAGACAGCTATTACTGGTATGCAAAGTGCATTCAGGAAAACGGAAAAAATATTACCGCATAAAGGATGGCGGAGATAAAAGTAAGATGTGTATGAAGAGTATGCATCTTACTTTTTTACGCTGCAACGTATCCGTAAGAAGCTGCCGGTGGCAGGTTCTGCAGGTGAGTAGCGAGAAAAATCTGGGAGAAAAGAAGGAGCCAAGCTTGCTTGAGCGAATTTCTTTTCTGCTCAGATTTGGCGAGCACTGCGATAAGCTGCAATTGTAAAATTTGACACAACAGAAAATGCGTGATAAATTTACTCTGGAAAAAAGAGATACAAATTTCTTTTAGCATCAGACATTGACAAGAACTGTGATGATTTGAGAAACATGAAAAGCATGTTTCTCGTAGTTTATAATAATAGAAGGAAGGAAGAAACACATGGAGAAAATCGCAAGCTTTACAATTGACCATATTAAACTGCAGCCGGGTGTCTATGTATCAAGAAAGGATGCCGTAGGAGACAGTACAGTAACAACTTTTGATTTAAGAATGACATCACCGAACGATGAACCGGTTATGAATACCGCAGAGGTGCATACCATAGAGCATCTTGGCGCAACCTTTTTAAGAAATGATGCAGAGTATGCCAGCAAAACCGTATACTTTGGACCAATGGGCTGCCGGACCGGCTTTTATTTATTGCTGGCAGGAGACTATACATCCAAAGATATCGTGCCTCTGATGATTCGTATGTTTGAATTCATCCGTGACTTTAAAGGCGAAGTACCGGGCGCAAGTCCAAAAGACTGCGGCAACTATCTTGATATGAATCTGGGTATGGCAAACTATCTGGCAGACCGCTATTTAAACAATGTGCTCTATCATATTGATGATGCGCATCTGAATTATCCAGCGTAGAGAATGCTTGGAAAATTTGCTTAAATAAGTGGCAGATATGAAAAATATATTGCATAAGTGAAAAATGATAAATTCAAAATATGAAAAAATATATTGCGTAATGCATAAGTGAGAAATCACAAATTCAAAATAAGAAAAAATAATCGCATAATGTATAAGTAGGAAATCAACAGAAAGAGGAAAGAAAACATGAGTAAAATCGGAATTATCGGAGCTATGGAATTAGAAGTAGCAACATTAAAGAAAAATATGGACACAGACCAGATTACAAAGAAAGCCGGCATGGAATTCCACGAGGGTAATTTAAATGGAATGCCGGTAGTAGTGGTACAGTGTGGTGTAGGAAAAGTAAATGCAGCAATGTGCGTACAGATTCTTGCAGATTTATATGATGTAACACATATTATCAATACAGGTGTAGCAGGCTCTTTGAATCCTGTATTAGATATTGGAGATATTTTAGTGTCTAAGGATGCTATTCAGCATGACATGGATGTGACACCATTGGGTTATGCGAAAGGACAGATTCCGGGATTAGAGCAGCTTGCTTTTGCAGCAGATGAAAAGTTGTGTAAGACTGCCGTAGAAGTATGCAAAAAAGTAAATCCGGATATTCATGTAACAGAAGGCCGCGTAGTAAGTGGAGACCAGTTTATTTCCAGCAAAGAAATAAAGGATGCATTGATTGCAGAATTTCATCCGGATTGCACAGAGATGGAGGGAGCTTCCATTGCACAGGCAGCAACCTTAAATAACATTCCATATGTAGTCATTCGTGCAATTTCAGATAAAGCAGATGGCTCTGCACAGGAGGATTATCCAACCTTTGAAAAGAAAGCAGCAGAGCATTGCGCAAAGTTAGTACAGGAAATGATGAAGGAGTTGTAGGAATCTTTGAATTGGGTAAAAAACTGCGGAAACGCCAGTGTTTTGCCCAAATGAGAGCCAACGGAGCCAGAATCCCAGAAGAATTGAGTCCGCAAGGAGGGAAATTGGGCAAAAAACCGTGAAAAAGCCAGCTTTTTACCCAAACGAGAGCCAGCGGAGCCCGAATTTCGGAAAGAACTGAGCTGGCAAGGAGGAAAATTGGGTAAAAAACTGCGGAAGTGCCAGTGTTTTGCCCAAATGAGAGCCAACGGAGCCAGAATCCCGAGAAGAACTGAGCTTGCAAGGAGGAAAATTGGGCAAGAAACTGCGAAAATGCCAGCTTTTTACCCAAATGTGAGCCAATGAAGCCTGAATTCCCGGCTCATCCAGTTTCCCCCAAAAAATACAACCCGGATATTTGTCTTGCCCCTAAAACTAAACTTTTTAGGAAGCAACAAATATCCGGGCTGTATTTTTATATATCCATCTTACATAAATTTCATAAACATATTCAAAAACCGTAAATAATCATCGTAATTAAAGAAGCGATCGAGAATATCCTGCAGGGCATCCTGTTCAAGGGAATCCCACTGGCTGACAGAAAGGGAATTATCTACAGTGCCGGAAGTGGAAACGGCATTGCTGCTTGTGTTTGCGGCAACGGCAGTTCCGTCCGGAAGAGTAACACCTTCCTGCATATAGCCGGTAATTTTGGCTACATAATTCTGGGTTTCTTTAAAAGGAGGAATTCCACCGTATTTGGCTACATTGCCACTGCCGGCATTGTAAGCGGCAAGAGCAAGGGAAGTATCTCCATTGTATTTGTCTAGAAGTTCGCTGATATATTTGGCGCCTGCCATGATATTCTGCTCCGGGTCATAAGGGTCAGTACAGCCAAAATAGGAAGCAGTGGAAGGCATTAATTGCATGATGCCCATGGCACCTGATTTGGAAGTGGCATTTGCCTGAAAATTAGATTCCTGCTTTGCCATGGCAGTCAGAAGAGAAACAGAGACGCCATAGGTATCGGCAGCTTTCTGAAAAATAGATGCAAGGGAATTATTGCTTGCATTATTTAAATAGGATTCAAAATTATTTACACCGTTTACAGAGGTGGTGGAAGCAGCTGTACTTCCAAGCGCAGCGGTAATCGGGTCGATTTGCATGGATAGAACTCCTTTCATAATCTGAAACTCTTTTCCATATCAGGATACGAATTCCAAATTGTGTGTTAAAATTACAATTTATGATAGTATAGCATAAAAAACTTGTTTTTTGAAGTCTCATATTGTAGAGTTATTGTGTTTGATGTAGAAAGGGCGAATTAGAAAGAAGGATTATAAAATGAAACAAAATGGTTATGTCAAAGCAGTAAAAGCGGCATTTCCGTATACGATACCGGTATTGACGGGTTATCTTTTTATAGGAATTGCATTTGGTGTGATGTATCAGGAGAAAGGATATAATTTCCTTTGGGCAATCCTGATGAGTATTTTAGTGTATGCCGGAAGCGGACAGTATCTGGCAGTCAATTTCTTTGCACCGGGAGTCAGTTTCCTGCAGATTATATTTTTGGAATTTATGGTAAATATCAGACATGTCTTTTATGGACTGTCTTTAATCGAAAGATTCCGTGATATGGGAAAAAAGAAATTATATATGATTTTTTCCCTGACAGACGAGACATATTCTTTATTCTTTATTACAAAAGTGCCTGAGGGCGTGGATGAGCATAAGTTCCTATTTTCCATTGCATTGTTAGACCAGCTTTACTGGATTATTGGTTCTGCCATCGGAGCCATTGCAGGAACGCTGATTCCGTTTGACACAACGGGAATTGATTTTGCCATGACAGCATTGTTCGTTGTAATTTTTGTGGAGCAGTGGCTCACCAGCAAGAATCATTTGCCGGCACTGACCGGAATTGCAGCCTCCCTTATCTGCCTGCTTATCTTTGGCAGTGATAATTTCATTCTGCCATCCATGATTTGTATTATGATAATTCTGTTATCCGGTCGTAAGGTGATGGAAGAAAAGGAGGTAGCGGAAAATGCCGATTAGTGTGGAAAGATCGTTATTAATTATTGTGGTTTGTGGATTGGTTGTATTTACAACAAGAGCAATTCCATTTGTATTATTCAGCGGGAAAAAAGAAATCCCGGAAATTGCAAAATATCTTGGAAAAGTGCTGCCGCCTGCAGTTGTGGGAATGCTTGTTATTTATTGCTTAAAGGCAGTAAATGTAGTGAAGTTCCCGTTTGGATTGCCGGAATTTATTGCAGTTTTCGCAGTTATCGTTTTACATGTGTGGAAAAGAAATAATTTACTGAGCATTGGTGTGGGAACCGTGCTCTATATGGTGTTGATACAGACAGTATTTGCGTGATGTTAAAGAAATCTTAAAGACTTGGTGCCTTGGTTCTTAAAGGTTCATTCGATACAATAATGGTGTACTTGGAAAGGGGAAAAGAAAATGTATAACATATTGATATGTGATGACGAACCGGATATTGTATCCGCGTTAAAAATCTACCTTGCATCGGATGGATATGGAATTTACGAGGCTTATAACGGTCGGGAAGCAATTGAAATGATGCAGAAAACAGAGATACATCTTGTGCTCATGGATATTATGATGCCGGAAATGGACGGCATCCAGGCTATGGTGAAGATTCGTGAGAACAGCAATGTCCCTGTAATTTTCCTGACTGCAAAAAGTGAAGACAACGATAAAGTTTTAGGACTTATGGTCGGAGCGGATGATTATATTACCAAGCCTTTTAATCCGGTGGAGGTTCAGGCAAGAGTAAAATCCCAGCTGCGCCGTTATATGCAGCTTGGAGGCGGAAACATGACAAAGAAGAATCTTGCCATCGGTGGCATTGAATTAGATGATAGTGCTAAGGTTGTGACGCTGGATGGAGATGCGGTGAGTCTTACCCCTACAGAGTATGATATTTTGAAACTGTTTATGGAACAGCCCGGAGTCGTATTTTCTCCAAAGGATATCTATCGCAAAGTATGGAAAGATGCGCCGTTTGGCTCAGAAAGTACAGTGGCAGTGCATATTCGCCATCTTCGGGAAAAATTAGAGTATGACCCTGCAAATCCACGATATTTAAAAGTGGTGTGGGGACAGGGTTATAAGATGGAAAGAGGAAACACGCCATGAAAAAGAAAAAAAGAGGCATCAGAAGAGCAAGTGCAGTCATTGCATTTATTTTACTGACTTCAATTGCATTTTTATCTGCAGTATTTACGCTGGAAATGATAGACAGCCAGATCTATCGAAACAGTCAGGAGGAAACGGAGGCAGACTATCGGGAGCAGATTGGCTCATATCTGGCAGCAGAAATTTTTTCGGAATTTGTAAATTATGATATAGAGGCTGCTGATGAAACGGTAACCTATGGAAGCAGTACGGAAACAGCAGAGGGCTTAATGACCTATAGCGCATCAGAAGAACTGAATTATGAGGATGATGCACGGTCTTATGCATACGGTCTGGCTGATGAGACGAACTTTAATTTTTATGTATTTAAAAAGAGTGTAGATACTTCTGTGGAACGAATCTGTACCATAGAAAATGGAGACCTGGGAAGCGTCATTCCGGAATACATGGCAATTGTGGGAAATTATGACAGTTATTGCTATCCGGGAATTTCCATAGATGTTTTAAACAGCCCGGAGCAGATGTTTACGGAAGTGGAAAAACAGGATGCAAATCTTTCAAGAGGTGATATTTATGCAGTGGCATTCTTCCCGCTGCGGGATTTGACTTATCATGATGATTTATATTTTAAAATGAAATATATTGATTTTGCATATAAGGTCCGCTACGCAATTTTTGCGGTACTTGCAGTAAGTACGATCGGAGCAGTTATTTTACTGGTTACTCTGGTACGGACTGCCGGAAAGAAGGATGAAGAGGGCAGGATACAGAGAAGTTTTATCGATAAGATTCCGCTGGAACTCTATGGGCTGATGCTTTGTATTGTTGAAGCCTGTGTGGCAGGATTTTTTGAAAATATATGGGGATTTTACGGAACGAATATAGGCTCCCTTGTTGCCATTGTGATACTGGCAGTATTGACAGCAACCCTGCTTTTAGCATTTCTCATGAGCTGCTCGGTAAGACATAAGACAAAGACGCTGTGGAGCAACACACTGTTATGTCGGTTTGTAAAATGGCTGAAACAGGCGTTTTCTTATATTAAAAAACATATGCCGTTTATTTATAAAGGTGTAGTGATTGCACTGGGCATTACATTTATAGAATTTATTGGTGTTCTGATGTTAGAAGACAGTTACAACTGGGAGGGAATTTTCCTTGTATTTCTGGTAGAAAAGGCAGCACTTTTCCTGATATTCTGCATCATACTGGCGAATCTCAACCAGTTGAAGCAGGGCGGTGAGAAGATTGCAGAGGGTGACTATGATTATCAGATGGACACCAGCCATATGCATGGAGAATTTAAAAATTATGCGGAGCATCTGAATCAGATTGGAAGCGGAATGCAGACAGCACTGGATGAACGGATGAAGAGCGAGCATTTTAAAACAGAGCTGATTACCAATGTATCCCATGATATTAAAACGCCGCTTACTTCCATTATCAATTATGTGGATTTGCTGACCAAAGAAGATGTGGAAAATCCAAAAGTGCAGGAGTACTTGGAGGTACTGACACGACAGTCTGCCCGGTTAAAGAAATTAATTGAAGATTTAATTGAAGCATCTAAGGCATCTTCCGGTGTGTTAAAAGTCAACTGGGAAAAATGTGTGCCGGAGGTATTGCTGACACAGGCAGCAGGCGAATATGAGGAACGGCTGCGGGAAAAGAATCTGGAGCTTGTGATTCATCATCCGGAAGAAGAACTTTCTGTTCTGGCAGATGGAAGACATCTGTGGAGAGTTTTTGATAATCTGTTGAATAATATTTATAAATATGCACAGCCGGGAACCAGAGTTTATCTTGATCTGGAGCAGGATGAGAGAAATGTTTCCATCGTATTTCGAAATATTTCCAAGAGTCCTTTGCATATGACGGGAGAGGAACTGCAGGAACGCTTTGTCCGGGGAGACAGCTCCAGAAATACGGAAGGCAGCGGCCTTGGATTATCCATTGCCCAGAGTCTGACGGAACTTATGCATGGAAGCTTCCACCTGTTAGTAGATGGAGATTTC
>JBNMJI010000090.1:0-7124 GCA_050873725.1 Roseburia sp. | reverse complement strand
TAAACCTAGATACATATATTTTGTATCTAAAAGATATTATACGAGGAGCTTACAATTATGACGAAAGATATGACAACCGGAAATCCACTGAAATTAATCCTTCTCTTCTCTCTTCCTGTATTGTTCGGAAATCTGTTCCAGCAATTTTACAGTATGGTAGACACCATCATTGTAGGTCAATTCTTAGGAGAAGATGCCCTGGCTGCTGTAGGTGCAACCGGTTCTATTATGTTTCTGGTGCTTGGCTTTGCATCCGGACTGGCCCAGGGATTTGGTGTTATGGTATCACAGGCTTTTGGGGCAAAAGATGAAAACCGCTTAAAGCATATTGTTGCATTATCCTTCATCTTAACCGTAATTATTTCCGTGATTCTTACGGCACTGACCGTTACTACTTCCCGGGAACTTTTAATCTTTATGAATACACCGGATAATATTCTTGATATGGCAGACTCTTATATCCGGGTTATCTTCTGGGGCATCATTACCAGTATGATGTACAATGTTGTTTCCGGAATTTTAAGAGGTGTTGGTGACAGCAAGACCCCATTATACTTCCTGCTGTTTTCTTCCGCCCTTAATATTGTGCTGGATTTATTCTGTATTGTAACTTTAAAATTAAATGTTGCAGGTGCTGCATATGCTACTGTAATTTCACAGGGTATTTCTGCTGCACTCTGTCTTCTTTATATGTACCGTAAATTCGCTATTCTTCGTACCAGAAGAAGTGATTACTACATCGACCGCCAGACAACCGGTCAGATGATGGGACTTGGTATCCCAATGGCTTTAAACTACTCGCTGATAGCTGTTGGTTCCATGATTCTTCAGTCTGCAGTAAATGTATTTGGCTCCAGTGCTGTTGCCGCCTTTACCGCTGCATCCAAGGTAGAGCAGATTTCTACCCAGCCAATGCCGGCCCTTGGAACCACAATGTCCACTTACTGCGGTCAGAACTTAGGTGCCGGAAAATACAACCGCATCTTTGATGGCATGAAGAAAGCCTTTGGCATCGCCCTTGGAACTGTTGCAATTGCCGCATTTATCTGTACTGTATTCGGACGCACGATTGTCTCTCTCTTCTTAAGCAATCCAACCGAAACCATTTACAGTTATGCAACACAATACCTTAATACCATCAGCTGCTTTTTCTTCTTCCTTGCACTCATTTATCTTTATCGTACTTCTCTGCAGGGACTTGGAAAAGGTATCATGCCTATGGTCAGTGGTATCTTTGAAATGATTTGCCGTGTCGGTGTCGTATGGCTCCTTTTAAATCCATATGGTTACTGGTCAGTCCGTCTGGCAAGCCCGGTAGCATGGATTGGTGCCGGTGTACCACTTATGATTTCCTATCTCGTTTGGAAAAACCGAAAAAAGAAACAGCTCCGCAGTCAGGCAGCATAAAATCTCAAAGTCGAAAAGAAGCCCCATCCTCTGATGATTCAGAGGATGGGGCTTCTACTTATTTACACGAGTAGCTCACAAAGTGTGTTTCTCGTAGTTTACTATTCCAGTTTACGCAACCGGATTTCCACACTTGGTACAGAACTTATTTCCTGCAACAAGCGGAGCACCACATTTACTGCATACCGGCTGTGCTGGCTGCTGCGGCTGTGTCGGCTGCTGTGGCTGCATTGGCTGTCCCTGGAACTGTCCCTGCTGCTGTGGCTGTACCGGCTGGCTCTGGAACTGTCCCTGCTGCAGCTGCATTGGCTGTCCCTGGAACTGTCCCTGCTGTGGCTGTACTGGCTGTCCCTGGAACTGTCCCTGCTGTGGCATTCCCTGATATCCATTCATCATTTTCTGTCTGATTAATGGTTTCTCAGCCTGAAGCACATTGATGATAATCAATAGATTCAACACTGCAATTGCCAGAATAAACAATATATTAAATATAAATCCGGCTGTAACTTTTGCTGTGCAGTAATTATCTGTTGCTTCTTTGTTTACTCCAACGCAAAGTGCAATCCAGAAAATAAAGTCAACAACTGCACAACTTCCGGATGCTATTGCAGCAATTTTGTCTTTTAATACACTCTTTAAGCACCAGAGAACCAGCATAGCGATTGGAAGTAACAGCATCATGATGCAGATTATTTTCGGGTCAAATACAGAAATTTTCTGACCAAGTATTTCTACATTCATACCTACCATGGCCCTAAATGCACTTATATTTATACTAAATCTATATAAACGCATACTAAAAGCCGGTACAAAGAAAAATACCATTAATAAAATAGATAACAGACGAATGATATTTTTCACATGAACGTGCTTTGTAAAATCATTTCCAGAATTCATTTTCTTCTCCTTTAGTTACCAAACTGAGTTAAATTGTCAGTTACTTCGTAAGTATAATCAACTTTCTGTGTTACGACCAGATCGTTAAACATCTGTGCCCCATCTGTATAACCATCCACGTTGTACCATCCGTCATCATACTCTAATTCTGTGTATCCTTCGATATCACCATATGTATTGAAGCTCTGGCTTCCATCGGATAATGCCATGATGTTTGTGAATTTTACCGGGAAGTATACAACGGTTGGCTCAAATGCATTTTCTGCACTGGTTACAGTTGATGAAAATACCAGATAAAGGACATTGGTATCACCCCATGAATCACTGTCTTTTGTAACCAGATAATAAGAACCTTCATAACTAAATCCGGAATTTCCAATATAAGAATTGTTATTTGCAAAATATGCATCTAACGCATCTGTTGCTTCATTTTTCATGGAATCCAGGTTATCTGCTGAAATATCAGCAGCAGATGTTACATAAGAATCTACACCGGATACGGTATATTCTTTTGATGTCTGTGTAAATTTATAACCATTTGCCAATGCATTCTCTTCTGATTCATCTACTGTTAAAGTTACAGTATCCCCAACATCAAGACTGTCATAATCTTCAAAATTGAACCACAGATAACGTAAATAATCATCCTCTGAATTATTGGTCCAGTTTGGATATACATAAGGTGGTGTTCCTGAGAAGGTTACCTCTACATCTTCAAACGGATCCACTTCTTTTACTTCTTCCAGACCTTCTACGGTAAATTCCTGCTCTTTAGAAAGAATCTTGACTCCTGCCTTTTTCTCATAATCTTCATCCCAGGAAGCAGTAACAGTTACTACATCTCCATTTGACAGGTCTGAATCCGGTTTAACATCAAAAGTAATACTGTTGATTAAATCCCAGTTACTACTTCCCATTAAATCTACAAGATCACTCCAGTCAAGGTCATCAAGAGATTTTACATTCTTAAGTTTCTTTCCCTGTGCCTTGATGACAGCTTCGCTGAATCCGTTTTCATCAAAATCAACATATGCTGTTCCTGCTGTTTCATATCCGCTATACTCTACGGAAATATAATCATTGATATTTACTTTCTTCTTCTGATTCTTTACTACTACAAGTGCAATAATTGCAACTACTACAACTGCAACGATTGCAATAATTAATGCCCATAATTTCTTTGTCATCTTAAACGGTTTCTTAGGTGGGCGTGCCTGCTGTGGCTGTCCCTGGAATTGTCCCTGCATTGGCTGCCCCTGGAACTGTCCCTGCTGCGGCTGTCCCTGGAATTGTCCCTGCTGCGGCTGTCCCTGGAACTGTCCCTGCATTGGGCGTCCCTGGAACTGTCCCTGCTGCGGCTGTCCCTGGAATTGTCCCTGCTGTGGCTGCCCCTGGAATTGTCCCTGCTGCGGCTGTCCCTGGAACTGTCCCTGCTGCGGCTGTCCCTGGAACTGTCCCTGCTGTGGTGCTACCTGCTGTGGCTGCTCCTGTACTGGTGCTGCTTCCAGCTCTACCGGCTGTTCCTGTACCGGTGCTGTTTCCTGCTCTACCAGCTGTTCCTGTACCGGTGTTTCCTGCTCTGCCGGCTGTTCCTGTACCGGTGTTTCCTGCTCTGCCGGCTGTTCCATCTCCCCTTTTAATTTCTGGCCACAATTCGGGCAAAAATCTGCATCATCACCCACTTGTGTGCCACAATTACCACAAAATGCCATTTTCATTTTCCTCCTTCGTTTTACCATGATATGTTACTTGCTTTTATACATTAACAAGTTAAACTATTTCAATTCTACACAATATTTTGTGGTTGGTCAATCAATTTTACCAAGAATTTACACTTTAAATCTTATAATTTTCTTGCACAGGCAAGTGCTAATGCTCCCGGTCCGATATGGCAGGATACATTTAAAGAAAGCGGATCCATCATAATGTCTGTAATCCCAATTTCTGCTTCCACTTCTTTGCGGAATTCCATTGCTGCACTTATATCTCCGGTGTATGCAATACAAAGCTGCATCTCGTCCTGATACTCCTTAAAGCGGGATGCATAGTCATCTTTTACTGCTTTTATCATAATGCTTTTTGCCTGCTTTACCGTTCTTGCTTTTGCAAAAGCATCCAGCTTTTCACCTTGAATCTGTAATACCGGTTTTAATTTTAACAATGTTCCCAGTGCCGCTGCTGCCGGTGTAATTCTTCCACCCTTTTTCAGATAGTAAAGGGTATCTACCATGATATAAATACTGGACTGGAATTTTGCATCCTCTAAAATATCTTTAATCTCTTTTCCGCCCTTGCCACTTTCTGCCAGCCTGATTGCATCAAATACGGACTGCTTCTGTGTTACGGAAATTCTCTGATTGTTTACTACAAAAACCCTGCCCTCATACTCTTCATCTGAAGATAATGCTGTTGCTGTCTCACAGGAACTGCTCAATCCACTGGATAAAGGAATGTATACTATTTCATCATATTCTTTTAAAAGCTCATCCCAACGGTCTGTAAGATCTCCTACTGCCGGCATGGATGTTGAAATCTCTGCTCCATCTGTCAGATGCTCATAAAATGTATCCTGTGTCAGATTGATATCCTCAAACAGTGTTTCACCATTTATAAAAAAAGGCATTGGTAATACGCTAATCCCTAACTGCTGCGCTTCTGCCTGACGAATTCCACTGGAACTGTCTGTAAGAATAACTACCTTTCCCATTTTTCTTCCTCCTTGCTATTCAGACTTCATGTTACACAATGAAATAATTGTAACATATTTTGCAAATCAAAACAACTGCCCCCAAAAAACTAACATCAGGAAAAAACTGCATAGCAAAACTCCTGACTGCATTATCCGCAGCCAGGAGCTCTCTACACTTACTTTTCAGTATTATATTTTATTTTCTTATTACATCATTCCCATACCCGGGTTTCCTGCCGGCATTGCAGGAGCATCTTCTTTGATATTTGCTACAACAGATTCCGTTGTAAGTAATGTAGATGCTACAGATGTTGCATTCTGCAAAGCACTTCTTGTAACCTTAACCGGGTCAAGGATACCAGCTTCTACCATATCTACATATTCTTCTGTTGCTGCATTAAATCCGATACCAGGTGCAGACTCTTTTACTTTATTAATAATAACTGCGCCTTCGAGACCTGCATTTGCGGAAATGTAATACAATGGAGCTTCCAGTGCTTTTAAGATAACCTTTGCACCGGTCTTCTCATCACCTTCCAATGTCTCAGCAAGCTTTGCAACCTCTTTGGATGCATGGATGTATGCAGAACCGCCGCCTGCGATGATTCCTTCTTCGACTGCTGCTCTTGTTGCATTCAAAGCATCTTCCATACGAAGTTTTGCTTCTTTCATTTCTGTCTCTGTTGCAGCACCAACACGGATAACTGCTACGCCGCCTGCCAGTTTTGCAAGTCTTTCCTGTAATTTTTCTTTGTCAAATTCAGATGTTGTCTCTTCAAGCTGTGCACGAATCTGACCGATTCTTGCCTGGATTTCTTCTTTATTTCCTTCGCCATCAACGATAACGGTGTTCTCTTTTTTAACCTTAACAGATTTTGCGCGACCAAGCTGTGCCATAGTAGCGTCTTTTAATTCCAGACCAACTTCTTCTGAAATTACCTGACCACCGGTAAGGATTGCGATATCTTTTAACATTTCTTTTCTTCTGTCACCATATCCAGGAGCTTTTACTGCTACTACGTTAAATGTTCCACGCAGTTTATTTACAATCAATGTGGTTAAAGCTTCGCCCTCGATATCCTCAGCAATGATAAGAAGTCTGGAACCGGATTGTACAATCTGCTCTAACAGCGGAAGGATTTCCTGAATGTTGCTGATTTTCTTATCGGTAATTAAGATGTACGGCTCATCTAAAACTGCTTCCATCTTATCCATATCTGTGCACATATATGCGGAAATGTATCCACGGTCAAACTGCATACCTTCTACCAGGTCAAGCTCTGTCTGCATGGTCTTGCTCTCTTCAATGGTAATAACACCATCATTGGAAACTTTTTCCATTGCATCTGCTACCATGTTACCAACGCTCTCATCACCGGCAGAAATAGATGCAACTTTTGCAATCTGGTCTTTTCCGGTTACTTTAGAAGACATTGCTGCGATTGTTTCAACTGCTTTTTCAGTTGCTTTCTTCATACCACGTCTTAAAACGATCGGGTTTGCACCAGCCTCTAAGTTCTTCATTCCTTCCTGAATCATTGCCTGAGCAAGAACAGTTGCTGTTGTAGTACCATCACCGGCAACATCATTTGTCTTGGTTGCTACTTCTTTTACAAGCTGTGCACCCATATTTTCGAATGCATCTTCCAATTCGATTTCTTTTGCAATGGTAACACCATCATTTGTGATTAATGGAGCTCCATATGATTTATCCAGTACAACGTTTCTTCCTTTTGGTCCGATTGTTACTCTGACTGTATTTGCCAGTTTATCAACTCCAGCCTCTAATGCTGTTCTGGCTTCTGTTCCATATTTGATTTCCTTTGCCATAATTTCTTACCTCTTTCTTCTATTTTCCTAATTTATAATTTGTTTTATTTACCAATTATCAATTCGATTATTCTACTACTGCAAGAATATCATTCTGTTTTACGATGATATATTCTTCGCCATCCAGTTTTACTTCTGTTCCGGCATATTTAGAATAAATAACCTTCTGTCCAACTGTAACCTGCATCTTTATCTCTTTACCGTCAACCATTCCGCCAGGTCCTACAGCGATAACCTCAGCCTCCTGTGGTTTCTCCTGTGCTGTACCTGCAAGGATGATTCCTGATTTTGTTGTCTCTTC
>JBNMJI010000089.1:0-7140 GCA_050873725.1 Roseburia sp. | reverse complement strand
TTATGATTCTTAGCAATGCTTTTTTCTGATAGCAGGCTGTCTTTCCGCTTGCTTTGACACGGATAGCGGCTGTTGTCCGTCGGATGTGGATACGAAATCCTTTCCGAAAGGGACTCTAAGGATTTCGATACTATTGTAAGATACGTCTGGCAACCGGCGCAAAGTCACATCCATGTTCCGGTTGCGCCTCGTTGGCACATCCTGTGCCAACGTTGCCGGTTCCAGACGAAATCCTAAGAGTCCCTAATCGTCAAGGCTAATGTATCCACATTCCGGCGAACAGCAGTCGCTATCCTGTCAAACATTGGAAAGACGGACTGTAATAAGAAAAGAAAAAAGCATTGGTTAGAAGCATTGGATTTTGTGAGGAAAACCGTTTTTCATAACCCCGGCTTCGAATAATTTTCTCTAACCCCTTCACCCCACCGGAAAATAAGATAAAAGGGGAACACATAATGTTAGCAATGATTGAATCCATCAACAGTGCAGTGAATAATTTCATCTGGGGCGTTCCAGCCATGATCTGCATTATCGGTGTCGGACTATACTTAAGCATCCGCACCAACTTCTTACAGATTCGTAAATTTCCATATGCGATGAAAATTACATTAGGGCGTATGCTCAAGAAAAGAGAAGCATCAGACGGAGCACTGACTCCATTTCAGGCAGTCTGCACAGCACTGGCGGCAACCGTAGGAACCGGAAATGTAGCCGGAGTAGCGGGAGCAATAGCAATCGGTGGACCGGGAGCCGTATTCTGGATGTGGATTTCCGCATTGCTTGGAATGTGTACCAAATTCTCGGAAGTAACCCTTGCGGTGCATTTCCGGGAGAGAAATAAAGATGGCGATTACGTCGGCGGCCCGATGTATTACATCAAAAACGGACTAAAGAAACACTGGCACTGGCTGGCATACCTTTTCTCAGCCTTTGGTGTGCTGACGGTATTTGGAACCGGTAATGCCACACAGGTCAATACCATTACCACAGCCATTGATTCAGCATTATATAATTATAACCTGATTTCTGAAGACGGAGCAGGAACCTTAAATCTGATTATCGGAATCGTACTGGCAGGACTGATTGCATTGATTCTGCTGGGTGGAATCAAGCGAATCGGACAGGTTACAGAGAAGCTGGTTCCGTTTATGGCAATCATGTATATTTTACTGGCACTGGGCGTAATTGTAGTGCATGTGGGTGCAGTTCCGGCAGTATTTTCTTCTATTATAAGAGGTGCATTTGACCCGGCAGCAGTAACCGGCGGCGCAGTGGGAAGTTTTTTTATGAGCATGAAAAAAGGTGTTTCCAGAGGAATCTTTTCCAATGAAGCAGGACTTGGTACCGGCTCCATTGCCCATGCCTGTGCCGATACCAGAAAACCGGTAAAGCAGGGCTTCTTTGGAATCTTTGAAGTGTTTGTAGATACTATCGTAATCTGTACCTTAACCGCACTGGTTATCCTTTGCAGTGGAGTTCCGGTGGGTTATGGCGCAGCAGCAGGAGCAGAGCTTACCATCAGCGGATTCACCTCCGTATATGGCGGCTGGGTGTCCATATTTACGGCAGTTGCCATGTGCTGTTTTGCATTTTCCACGATTATTGGCTGGGGTTTATATGGAACCCGCTGTATCGAATTTCTCTTTGGAAGCAAAGCAAATAAGCCATTTATGCTGGTTTACTCACTGGTTGCCATCGTAGGCGCAACCATGAATCTGGGACTGATGTGGAGCATCGCAGAGACCTTTAACGGACTGATGGTAATCCCGAACCTCATTGCCGTATTCTTATTATCCGGCGTTGTAGTGAAGATGGTAAAAGATTATTTTGCAGGCAAAGAGGATGCATAAAAATTATGACAAGAATGCAGGCGTACCGGGTGCTGGGATTAACAGAAGATGCCGACCGGGTGGAAATCAAAAGCCGTTACCGCCAGTTGATGCATAAGCTGCATCCCGACAGCCGGTCAGAAGAAAAAGAAAATTATCCCTATTCCGCCAGAGAGATTAATGAGGCATATGGAATTCTGGTAAAAGGCAAAGGAGCGAAAGATTCCTTTATCAGAAGGACCAAGGAAAGCACCACATCAAAAGCAGAATGGGAAGCAAAGAGACAGCGCAGACAGAAAAAGAACTGGAACGCGCCGGAAAATGCTCATGCATACTATATACGAAATATTTATCAATATGCCGAGGATGCGGACGGAGCAATCATAGGAGAATTTGTGATAACAGAGGGAAAATATCTTTGGACTATCGAAGAGGATTTCCCTCTTTTCTTAAAGAGTATTTTTGAGTGCAGCAACCGGCTACTTCATGAAATAGAAGCAAGATTGGGGAAAAGTGTGAGAGAAGAGGTACGGTTAAAGACGCAGGCAGAACTTACCTATCTCTTAGCACAGCAGTTCATTGATGCACCGGAAATGCTAGAATATTTCTCAGAGCCGAAGCGAAAGGGAGATGCAGAGCAAGAGAAAGATGCAGAGAAAAATAGAAAAGCGGAAACTGCCGGACAGCCGGAAGACGAAGCTGAAATTTATTATTTTGCAGCAATGCTTGAGCTTATGGATACAGTCCATGATATGCGGGCAGGCACACCACTTTTTCCGGCGGCACTGAAACAGCACCGGCTGTTTCTAAAGAAGCAGTCCGGGGAGGCGGCAGGCTACCTTTCCCTGAAGGATGATCGGCTTTATTATATTCTGGTGCCACTCTTAGAACAGAAGCGGGCAATGGTTAAGATTCAGGTGGCAGCAAAGCAGGACCGGGCGAATATGCGTGGAAGAAAGCGTTATAAGAACCTTGACTTCTGGATAAAAGTGTCCCGGAAATATGCCGGAACTTTCCCGGAAAGTATCGGATTACAGATAGAAAATCTGCTTTTGGCCTACGAAAAGAAGATTCGTACCGGAAGCGAATTGTAAAACATACAAAACAATGCTATAATACACTCTGTATATGTATGTGGTCGTAACAATTGTGTAACAAAATATCCGCATTTATATAGGAGAAATTTATGAAGAAAAAAATCAAGCTGAAGGGTCATCTGAAAAATTATATGTACTGGCCGCTGATGCTTACTATTTTGCTGGCATGCATGAACGTGCCAATGTATTTTGTAAATGAAGGGGCAGCGTTGCTGGTATCCATTTTCCTTGGGATTTATCTCATTATTGTGGTGATATCGTATAACGTCAATAAGCCGGTGCTGGTGAATGAGCTGATTAACTTTGCCACCCAGTACGGAACGGTGCAGAAGAAGCTGCTCAATGAATTCGAAATACCGTATGCGCTGTTGGATTACAACGGAAAGGTTCTCTGGGTCAATGAAAAATTCACAGAGATTACCGGAAAAACCAAGAATTTCCATAAATCCATCACCAGCATTTTCCCGGGCATTACCAAGGAACTGATTCAGCAGGAGCAGTTCGTGGAAGATGTAAATATGGTCTGGCAGGAGCATAATTTCCGCATCGAAATGAGCAAGATTTATTTCGAGGAAATGGCGGAAAACAGCAGCATTGTATCCATTGAAGAAGATGAGCAGTATCTGACAGCGCTGTATCTTTTTGATGAGACAGAGCTTTATAATTACATCCGTGAAAATGAAGAGCAGAAGCTGGTGGCAGGTCTTGTATACATAGACAACTATGACGAGGCATTAGACAGTATTGAAGACGTAAAACGTTCTCTTTTAGTGGCGTTGATTGACCGAAAGGTAAACCAGTATTTTACGAAAATGGATGCACTGGTTCGTAAAATTGAGAAGGATAAATACTTTGTGGTATTCCAGCATAAATATCTTGCGGAGCTGCAGAGCGACCGGTTCAGCCTGATTGAAGATGTTAAGACCGTCAAAGTCGGAAATGAAATGGCGGTGACCTTAAGTATCGGAATCGGTGTCGGCGGTGATACTTATAATCAGAATTATGAATATTCCCGTATGGCAATCGACCTGGCACTGGGTCGAGGCGGCGATCAGGTTGTAGTCAAAGAGGGTGAAAACGTTGTCTACTACGGCGGTAACAGCAAGCAGGTAGAGAAGAACACCCGTGTAAAAGCAAGAGTCAAAGCCCATGCGCTGCGTGAGATTATCGAGAGCCGTGAGCATGTTATGATTATGGGACATTCCATTTCCGATACAGATGCTTTTGGTGCGGCAATCGGAATTTACTGCGCCGCAAGAGTGCTGGGTAAAAAAGCCCAGATTGTTTTGGATCAGGTAACTTCATCCCTTCGCCCGTTAAAAGAGGGATTTACTACAGAGAAGGGCTATCCGTCGGATATGTTTGTTTCCAGTGAACGTGCGCTGGAGCTGACGGATTATAACACACTGGTTATGGTAGTGGATGTAAACCGTCCGAGCCATACGGAGTGTCCGGGTCTTTTGAAGCGGACCGACAGTATCGTGGTATTTGACCATCACCGCCAGAGCAGTGAAGTCATTTCCAATCCGGTACTTTCCTATATTGAGCCATACGCATCTTCTACCTGTGAAATGGTAGCGGAAGTGTTACAGTATTTTACGGAAAATATCAAGCTGGCACCTCATGAAGCAGACTGTATTTATGCAGGAATTTTAATTGATACCAGCAACTTTATGACCAAGACCGGTGTCCGTACCTTTGAAGCAGCCGCTTACCTGAAACGCTGCGGTGCAGAAGTAACCCGTGTAAGGAAAATGCTTCGAAATGATATGGATGCTTACAAAGCCAGAGCAGAGGTGGTTCGCCATGCGGAAGTATACCGCGGTGCATTTGCCATTTCCATCTGCCCGGCAGATAAGATTGAAAGTCCTACTATCGTAGGAGCCCAGGCGGCAGATGAACTGTTAAATATTGTCGGAATCAAAGCGTCCTTTGTATTAACCGAATATCAGGGCAAAATATATGTAAGTTCCCGTTCCATCGATGAAATCAATGTGCAGAAAATCATGGAACGTCTTGGGGGCGGCGGACATCTGAATATGGCAGGCTGCCAGCTTCGTGACTGTACCGTGTCCCAGGCACAACGCATCATAGAAGACACCATTGACGAAATGCTTGAGGAAGGAGATATAGAAGAATGAAAGTAATTTTATTAGCAGATGTAAAATCCCTTGGAAAAAAAGGTGAGGTAGTAAATGTAAGCGATGCTTACGCAAGAAATCAGTTAATTCCGAAAAAATTGGGAGTTGAGGCAAACAGCAAGACCTTAAACGACTTAAAGCTGCAGAATAAACATGCAGACAAGGTTGCAGAAGAGAATTATCAGGCAGCATTAAAGCTGGCAGATGAGATGAAGGATAAGACCGTAGAAGTGAAAATGAAAGCCGGAGAAGGCGGAAGAACCTTTGGTTCTGTTTCCACTAAAGAGATTTCCCAGGCAGCACATGACCAGCTGGGTCTTGAGTTAGACAAGAAGAAAATGCAGTTAAAAGAAGCCATCAAATCATTTGGTGTATACGAAGTGCCGGTTAAGGTTCATCCAAAGGTAACTGCAACATTACGTGTAAAAGTAACGGAAGAGTAGATTAGGAGGAACCTCCATGGAAGAGGCACTGGTAAAGCGGATTATGCCAAACAGTCTGGAAGCCGAGCAGTCAGTTATCGGTTCCATGATTATGGATAAAGAAGCAATTATGACAGCCGGAGAGATTCTCATTGAAGAGGATTTCTATCACAAGCAGTATGGAATTCTGTTTGAATCCATGCTGGATTTGTTTAATGCAGGAGAACCGGTTGACCTGATTACATTGCAGAATAAGTTAAAAGAAAAGGATGTGCCGGCGGAAATCAGCAGTCTGGAATTTGTAAGAGACTTGGTAACATCCGTACCGACATCCGCCAATGTAAAATATTATGCCAATATTGTTAAAGAGAAGGCGGTTTTGCGTAAGCTGATTAAAACCACACAGTCCATTGAAGATGAATGTTATCTTGGAAAAGAAAGTGTCGAAGACATTCTGGCAGATACCGAGAAGAGCATTTTTAATCTGGTGCAGAATCGTGGCGGCGGAGATTATGTCCCGATTAAGCAGGTTGTAATCAATGCGCTGGATAAGATTGAAAAAGCATCCAAGCAAAAAGGCTCCGTAACCGGAATTGCTACCGGCTTCGTAGACCTGGATTACCAGATGGCAGGTTTGCAGCCTTCCGATCTGATTCTGATTGCAGCCCGTCCTTCCATGGGTAAGACGGCGTTTGTATTAAATATCGCACAGTATGTAGCCATTCATTCCCAGCAGACCACAGCAATATTTTCTCTGGAAATGAGTAAGGAACAGTTAGTAAACCGTATGTTTTCTCTGGAATCAAGAGTAGACGCCCAGAAGCTGCGTTCCGGTAACTTAACGGATGCAGACTGGGAAATGCTGATTGAAGGAGCAGGCAACGTAGGCCGTTCCAAATTAATCATTGATGATACGCCGGGTATTTCCATATCCGAGCTCAGAAGTAAATGCCGTAAATATAAATTAGAGCATGATTTGAAACTAATCATTATCGACTACTTACAGTTGATGTCCGGCTCTGGCAGACATTCCGAATCCCGTCAGCAGGAAATCTCAGATATTTCCCGTTCCTTAAAGGCACTGGCACGAGAGCTGAATGTACCGGTAGTGGCACTGTCCCAGTTGAGCCGAGCCGTAGAACAGCGTCCTGACCACCGACCGATGTTATCCGACCTTCGAGAGTCCGGAGCTATCGAGCAGGATGCGGACGTTGTAATGTTCATCTACCGTGATGATTATTACAACAAAGACAGCGAAATGAAGGGAATCTCCGAAATCATCGTAGCCAAGCAAAGAAACGGTCCTATCGGAACCGTCAACCTGGTATGGCTGCCTCAGTACACGAGATTTGCCAATATGGAGAAATAAACATCCCCGGGTGTTGCCTGATAGAGGTAGCATCCGGAATTTTTTACCTTTATCGGCAAAAAATAAGAGAATCAAGAATGTAATTTGCACATTTATTGCCGATAATGTGATATACATGTGAAGTTTGAGAGAATTCATCCGTTTCAGGATAAACTTAGTGCATAAGTCAAAGATTTATGTACAAGAAAATAAATATGATGTTATAATGTCTTTGACTTAAATATAATAGTCGGAGGCTTTTTTTATGGACAAAGAACGATATGTAGCGATTTATGCAAGGCA
>JBNMJI010000088.1:0-7240 GCA_050873725.1 Roseburia sp. | reverse complement strand
TATGGGATATTAGCTCAGTTGGTAGAGCACTTGACTTTTAATCAAGTTGTCCGGGGTTCGAATCCCCGATGTCTCATTAACAGTGAAAAGCGTCATTCATATGAATGACGTTTTTTTGTGAGAAAAAATATATGCAAAGCCGCTATTGGTGCGGGTTTGGTGGGCAGACAGAAACAGCACGGAGATGTAAAGTCTGATAAAGAGAGTAAGGGGAAATAATACCGGAGAATGGATATTTTTTATATTTATTCTATTTTTTAGAGGAATTTTGAATATCTTCGTCTTCAGTTCATCTTCAAAAGGAGAAAAAGAAGCGTTTGCGTAATTAGGTAGAATGCTTTATGATTGAGATAATGAGGTGTTAGGAAGGCTTTCAAAAATCTTTGGAGAAACATATAAAGATTGAAAGGAAGATGAAATAATGTATTATGGAAAAGAAACAGATGAATTAAAAAAAGCAAGAGAAGAGTATGAAGGTATTTTTGGTTATGACCCAAATGGAGAAATAGAATTAGAGTTTAATGAACAAGACGAATATTTAGCAGTTTTATTACAGTGCATAGAAGAAAAGAAAGATATGTTTGATGTACTTGGAGAATAAAGAGAAAACTATATTAATTTAGGAGACTATGGAATGGATGATTTTATTATTGATGACAGAATGTTAGAAGAACAAGAAGCTGAAAGGTTTGTAGAATCCCTATCTGAGCAGGAACGAGAGATGATTTTGCAATTACCTTATGAAGAACAATTAAAAGTTGTTGATGAATATATGAAAAAATTTGAGGAGGAGGAGAAAAAGCATGACAAGAAGAGAACGTGAAGTAACAGATATAAATGAAATCCTTAAGATTATGGATACCTGCAAAATCGTGCATGTTGGACTGGTGGATGGTGACCAGCCTTATGTGTTACCGATGAATTACGGCTATACTTATGAAGATGGAAAAATGGTGATTTACCTTCATGGAGCAAAGAAGGGATATAAGTATGATTTAATAGAGAAAAATCCGAAGGTATGCTTTGAAATGGAGTGTGATGTGGTGCCATTTGAAGGAAAAGTGGCATGTCAGTATGGCAATTCCTATTCCTGTGTTATGGGAAAAGGGAAAGCTGTTATCGTAGAGGATGTAAATGAGAAAATGAAGGCACTTTCCATTTTGATGAAATGCCAGACCGGAGGAGATTTTACTTTTAATGAAGAACTGGTATCCATTGTTAATGTGATTCGGATTGATGTAAGTGAATTCAGCGCAAAGAGAAGACCGGTTCCGGAAGGATTGAAAAAGTAACAGAATAACAGGAGATGGAAAAAGAAATATTGGCAAAGAAATATTGATAAAGTAGAAAGCAGGATTATGAAAGTGTAATTCCTGCTTTTTTCATCTTCAAAAACATTTATCACAAAACTGTGACAATCTATTCGTTGCGTGAGCTTGGAAGCATTTGTATAATGAGACATAGGAATGAAGGGGGAAGTAACTTTCGCTGCAACCATTTCTTTTATTATTACAATATATAAGTGTAAGGGAAATATCCCAAAACAAACGACGGCGCGGTCTGGGAGAATAGAAACATGAACAAACAATTACTGGAACATTACATAGAGGCATATGGGACGGACATCTATTCCTTTTGTATCCGGCTGACACAGAACCGGGAACTGGCAGAAGAACTCTATCAGGATACCTTTCTTACAATGTGTGAAAAGGAGGACTGGAAGGAAGAAGGAAATGTCAAAAGCTATCTGCTCGGAATTACCATAAAGCTCTGGCAGAACCGGAAGCGGAAGTTCGCCTGGCGAAAGAAAATTGCAGCGGAGATTCCATGGTCGAAGGAACAGGGGCTTGAGGCATTTGTAACCGGCGAGAATCTGGAGCAGCATATGGTAAGTAAAGAAGAGCAGGAAGCCGTGTGGAGAGCTGTATATAAATTGCCGGAGCAGCTTCGCATCGTGATTCTTCTATATTATATGGAAGATTTAAAAGTTGCTGAGATTGCAGAAAAGCTGTCCCTTTCTACCAGTAATGTGAAAAGTAAGCTGATGCGTGCACGCAGATATCTGAAACAGGAATTGGAGGATTTTATCATATGAAACCAACCTTAGATGATTTATTACACAACTCCCTTATAGCAACTGATATTCCCTCAGAAGAACTCAATGAGAGGATTTTAAACCAGTCAACCCAAAAGGAGGCTGTACCTATGCATAAGAAGGAAACGAAAAAGTCATGGAAAATGGCACAGGCAGCGGCGGCTGTGGCACTTCTTGTTTTAGTTACCGGTTGTGGTGTATATGCGGCAGAGCGAATCCTTGCACAAAAGCAGATTGCAATTATTGATAATGAAACGGAATTTATGGAAAATACGAAAGAGACAACCATTCATTATGAAGAATTTTCAGGAGAAAATCTTGATTTTGCAGACAGCAAGGTGACCGACCGGACAGAGGAGTTAATTCAGAATTCTGATTTCGTCGGAACCGTTACGGAAGGAACAAAGGACGATTTATGGAGCTTGAAGGCAGAAGAAAAAATTGATGGCAAAATAGAGGCAGGCTATGTCTATCCGAAATTAAGTGATGCTTTTAAAGACCAGAATATTGGCATTGACCTTTCTTATATAGAAGCAAATTATCCGACACTCTGGAGTGAAAAAGCCTGTCAGCTCCGCTATGATTCCAAGGATGCAGACACTTTTTCCCAGGGAGCATTCTTTGCCAGTTATCGGAAGGGAGACAGTCAGGCGGTGTCCATCCAGTATGAAGTATCAGATATAGCAAATGAGGATGACTATATTTTTAAAGAAGCTTATGACAGCACCGGTACTTATACGACAGCGGATGGAGTAACACTGACCATTACTGCTGAGACAGCAGACAGCGGCTATGCCATTACCTATGCCCAGTTAATTACGGAATATGGAGATTTTATGCTGACATTACGTGGTGATTTTTCAGAGGAAGAAAGCCATGCGATTTATGACAGTTTAAATCTATCTTCTATCTGTGAGACAACAAAATAGAATAAAAAAGGTTCAGGAATTATCCTGAACCTTTTTCGGTTGAACTGCGGGCAACAGGACTTGAACCTGCACGGTCTCCCACTAGAACCTAAATCTAGCGCGTCTGCCAATTCCGCCATGCCCGCAAGACAAGAACTATAATAATATAGAAATACAGTTCATGTCAAGTGTAGATTAACCCTGAAGACCCCGTGCCTGGCGGTCCATATCTTCCACTACAATGTCATAGATTTCACCAAGACTTGCGCAGTATTCTAAGACCTTCCAAGGCTCGTTGGTGTGATAATGAATCTTAATCAGTTCTTCATCACCAACGGCCAGAAGGCAGTCTCCTTTGAAATTTTCGGTAAAGTAATCATTAATAGCATCTTCGTCAAGATTTTCCCCTTCAATTAAAAGCTGGGTGTCATATCTGAATTCTAACATCATCGAATCCTCTCTTTCTGTCTGCTTCCTTTTTATCAGGAATAAATTTCAAACACAGTATAGCATAACGAGGTGAGAGAAGAAAGTATTTCATAAAGCAGCAGGACTTTGTTGAGACAGATTAACCAAGAAGAAATATGTGTACAAAAGTTGATGAAAAAATTTAGATTCCTTTAAGAAGAATCTAAGTAAAGATTAAAGTTCTTTAAGATTTCCCACCTGTGATATTCTTGTGATTTTATTGTGCTATAGTTGTCCCTAGAAAAAGGAAAAGAGGGATGATATGGATATTTTAAAGAACATCAGAGAAACTGCTCTGACACATCCGAAGCGGTGCGCAGTACGAAGCAGAGAACAAAAGTTTACTTATGAGGAGTTAGAAGAATATTCCAACCGGCTTGCAGTATGGATTACAAAGAACAGCCAGGACCGTAAGCGGCCGGTTATTGTATATGGACATAAGAACCCGTATATGGTGGTATGCTTTCTTGCCTGCGCCAAGGCAGGAAGAGGTTATGTGCCACAGGACATCTGCATTCCGGTAAGCCGGGTGGATGAGACGGTATTGAGTGTAGAACCGGAACTGACCTTTGTGGTAGAAGGTGATTATCAGACAGAGACTGGAAGGGTAATTGGAAAAGATGGGATAGAAGAAATCATAAAACAGGAAACAAAAGAGACCGATGCATTACAGCCCCTGACCAAAGATGAAGTATGGTATATCATATTTACTTCCGGAAGCACCGGAAAGCCAAAAGGTGTAGAGATTACAAGATACTGCCTCAGCCACTATCTTGACTGGTCGGTTCAGTTAGGCAGTACCATGAAGGAAAAGAGCGGTGCTCATTTTATGAATCAGGCACCATTTTCCTTTGATTTATCGGTAATGGATTTATACACTTCCCTGGTCTGTGGTGGAACGCTTTATACCATGGATAAGAAGATGCAGAGTGACTACAGTGAAATGTTGGGCTTCTTAGAACAGTCAGAAATCGAAATCTGGGTATCGACACCGTCCTTTGCGGATATGTGTCTGGCAGACCGGAATTTCTGTGAGGAAAAGATAAAAGCCTTAAAACTTTTCTTATTTTGTGGGGAAGTGCTTACCACAGCAACGGTAGAGAAGTTAAAGGAACGTTTCCCTAAGGCTGTCATTATCAATACCTATGGTCCGACAGAGTCTACGGTAGCAGTAACGGATGTGACCATAACAGAGAAGCTATTGCAGGAGACCATTGCCTGGGGCAAATCCCTTCCGGTAGGTCATGAAAAGCCGGGAACTTATATCGAAATCTGGGATAAAGCAGGAAAAGCATTACCGGAGGGCGAACAGGGAGAGATTGTTATTATCGGAGATACGGTAAGCAGTGGCTATTATAAGAGAGCGGATTTGACGAAAAAGGCATTTTTCCATTGTATCCGTGATGGAAAAGCCTACCGGGGTTATAAGACCGGAGATGCCGGATATTTAAAAGACGGACAGCTTTATTATAATGGAAGAATTGATTTGCAGGTGAAGCTGCATGGCTACCGCATTGAAATTGAGGACATTGAAAATAACATTGTAAGGCTTCCGCAGATTGACCATGCAGTTGTAGTGCCGAATCTGGAAGAAGGAAAGGTAAAGAGCCTGACTGCATTTGTGACAGGAGCACAGATGGCAGGAAAGAAAGCATCCGAGATTTCAAGACAGGTAAAGAACGGTCTGAAGGAATTCCTTCCGGTTTATATGATTCCCAAGAAGATAAAATACATAGAAACCATGCCAATGAATAATCATGGCAAGGCAGACCGAAAATATCTTGGAGGTCTGGCAGAATGAGTTTTTACAGTGGAGCACCATTCTTTGGCACATTGATTCTGTTATTGCTTTTTGCATTGATTCTTGGCTGTATGGAAAAAAGCCTGCGATGGTACAACCTTATCATATCCGGTGTAATGGTTGTTTGTGTGTTGGGTGGAAATCTGACGGCACTTGCGTACTTCTTGGAATATTTTCTGATTGAGTGGATACTGGTCAGAGGGTATGGATACATAAGAAAGAAATATGGAAGAAAGGCAGTACTCTATCGCAGCTTTGTGTTGCTTTCCATCCTGCCACTTGCATTATGTAAACTATGTGACCTGCCATGGCTAAAGGAGATGAATCTCTTTCAGTTTACCGGAATTTCCTACCTTACTTTCCGGGTGGTACAGATTATCATTGAACTTTATGATGACACCATAGAAGAAGTGAAATTCCTTGATTTTACGGCATTTTTAATCTTCTTTCCAACCTTCAGCTGCGGACCTATTGACCGAAGCAGAAGATTCTTAGCGGATTATCATAATGTGCCGGAAAGAAGAGAATATCTTGAGCGTTTTGGAACCGGTTTACAGAAGCTTATTTTAGGAGCAGCATATAAATTCGTATTTGCGGATTTTTTCTATCAGATTATGAACCAGTTCATGAACCGGACCGCATGGGATATGGTCTGTTATGCATATAGCTATGGGTTTTATATGTTTTTCGATTTCGCAGGATACAGTCTGATGGCAGTGGGAACCGGCTATATGCTTGGCATCTGCGTGCCGGATAATTTTAAGAAACCGTTTATCAGTCGTGATATGAAAGAATTCTGGGCAAGATGGCATATTTCCCTGTCAGAATGGTTTCGGGATTTTGTCTTCTCCAGATTTATGATGCTTTCTATGCACAAAAAATGGTTTAAGAGCCGCTTAAGCGGTGCGGCAGCAGGATTTCTTATCAATATGCTGGTGATGGGTGTGTGGCATGGACTGACAGTTCATTACATTTTATACGGACTCTATCATGGCATATTGTTAGCGGTTACGGAAATCTATCAGAAGAAGTCGAAGTTCTATAAGAAATATAAGAAGAAAACCTGGTATGCACTGGCATCCTGGGGAATCACATTAAATCTGGTGATGTTTGGTTTCCTGATTTTCTCAGGACATTTTATTACAATTTAGGTTATCCCAACTTATATATAGAAGAAAAATTTTAGATGCAGAATAGTTCACAAAGAAAAATAGAAAGAGAAAAAGGAGATTATAAGATGAAAGAAAAGATTTTGGATATTATTGAAAAAGTATGTGAGGATGACAGCATCCGGGAAGACCTTACCATGAATCTCTTTGAAGAGGATTTACTGGATTCCTTAAGCTTTGTAGAACTTTTGGTGGATATTGAGGACAACCTTGGTGTTGTGATTTCTCCATCGGAAGTAACGAGAGAGGATATGGATACACCGGAGAAAATTATCGCACTGGTAGAAGCAAAAGCACAGGAGAAGTAAGGATGAAAACAATAAAAGCATTTGCAGTCTCACTGCTCCTATGCGTTCTTACGCTTGGGGGACTGCATCTATGGTGTGGAAGGGGCCTTTCGGCAGATGGAAGAGCCGGTACCTGGATTAGTGATGCAAAGTCACAAAACGGCAGTGCATTAGAGAAAATGGCGGCGGATGAAAATGCATTGCTGATATTCGGGTCTTCGGAACTGCGGCATGGACAGGGCAGTGGCTTTCAGGGAGATACAATTTTTGATGGCGCAGATATGGACCCCATTTATGTGGGAAAAGCAGGTTATCAGAGTCTGACCCATGCCATCACACTGGGAGCGGTAGGCAGTCAGGCAGCTAATAAGAAGGCAGTACTGATTGTTTCCCCTCAGTGGTTTAAAGAAAATGGAGTAAAATCCACGGCATTTGAAGCTGCTTTTTCAGAAGAGGAATACATTGCGTTGCTGGAAAATCCGGATATCAGTCAGGAAACAAAAGATTATATC
>JBNMJI010000087.1:0-7270 GCA_050873725.1 Roseburia sp. | reverse complement strand
TACGAACTGGCTGTTATAAAGGGCTGCATAGAAACCATTCTTCTGAAGCAGTTCTTCATGATTGCCCTGTTCGATAATATGGCCATCTTTCATAACCAGGATGATATCTGCCTCTTCAATGGTAGACAGACGATGGGCAACGATAAAACTGGTTCTTCCCTTCATCATCCTGCCAAAGGCTTCCTGAATCTTCATCTCAGTTCGTGTATCAATCGAAGAAGTTGCCTCATCCAATATCAGCATTGGTGGCAGGCAAAGCATAACTCTTGCAATGCAAAGAAGCTGTTTCTGTCCCTGGGAAAGATTGCCTCCGTCTTCTGCAATTACTGTATCATAGCCATTCGGCAGACGCTTGATAAAGTTATGTGCATGGGAAGCTTTTGCTGCCTCCATGATTTCTTCATCAGTAGCATCCGGTTTTCCCATACAGATATTCTCACGAATCGTTCCCTCTTTTAACCAGGTTTCCTGCAATACCATACCATAGCTGCTGCGCAGGCTGCTTCTGGTCATATCTTTAACCGGCACTCCGCTGACACGGATAGTTCCGCTGTTGACATCATAGAAACGCATCAGAAGATTAATTAATGTTGTCTTACCACATCCGGTCGGTCCGACAATTGCCACACGCTCACCTGGATTGACATGAAGATTAAAGTCCTCAATCAGTTTCTGTCCCGGCTCATAAGAGAAGTAAACATGCTCTAAATCCACATCTCCCTTTACTTCCTCTAATACTACTGCATCCTCTGCGTCCGGTACCTGTGCCTCTTCATCAATCAGCTCAAATACTCTTGCCGCACAGGCCAGTGCATTCTGCAACTCCGTTACGACACCGGAAATCTCGTTGAATGGCTTTGTATACTGGTTTGCATAACTTAAGAAACAGGAAAGCTGTCCAACACTGATTCCTCCATGGATAGCTGAAATTGCGCCAAACACGCCAACGCCTGCATAAACTAACGCATTGATAAAACGGGTACTCGGATTGGTAATGCTGGAAAAGAATAAGGCACGAAGGGAATATTTTTCCAATCGTCCATTAATTTCATCAAAACTTTCCAACGCCTCATCTTCATGAGAAAAAGCCTGAACAATTTTCTGGTTTCCAATCATTTCATCGATTAAAGCAGTCTGTTCTCCTCTTGTCTCAGACTGCAGCTTAAACATAGAGAATGTTTTCTTTGCAATAAAGCCTGCTACTACAAAGGACAACGGTGTTAAAAATACTACTACTGCCGTAATCTTTACATTGACGCTCAACATAAATCCTAAAGTTCCTACAATTGTTACTACTCCGGTAAACAACTGGGTAAATCCCATCAGAAGTCCGTCTGCAAACTGGTCTACATCTGCAATGACACGGCTGACCACCTCACCATAGGAATGAGCATCTAAGTATTTCAGTGGCAGAATCTCTATTTTACGAATCGCATCCTTACGGATATCCCGGACAATGTTATAAGTCATCTTATTGTTACAGATGTTCATCACCCACTGGGCAACCGCCGTAATCAGAATAACTACCACCATTTTCTTAAGAATCGGTGTAATATAAGTAAAGTCTACTTTTCCTTTATCTACGATATAATCAATGGCATCTCCGGTAAGAATCGGAATGTATAAGGTTAAAATTACACTGATTGCTGCTAATGCGATAGACAATCCCAGGAAAAGCCAGTACTTTTTCATGTACTTAAGAATTCTTCCAAGAGTTTCCTTCTGTCTTGATTCCTTCTTCATATCAGTGGCCTCCTTCCGTCTTCTTAAACTGCGAATAATAGATTTCCTGATATACGCTGCAGTCCTTTAACAACTCTTCATGAGTGCCGATTCCAGCAACAGTTCCATCGTCTAATACGACAATCTTATCAGCATACATAATGGATGCGGCACGCTGTGATACAATAAATACGGTCGGACGGTTTGGCATATTGTGAATTGCCTGACGCAGTTTTGCATCCGTAGCATAATCCAGTGCAGATGAGCTGTCGTCCATAATAAGAATTTCCGGCTGTTTTACCAGTGCTCTTGCAATGGTGAGACGCTGCTTCTGTCCACCGGAGAAATTTTTTCCACCCTGTTCTACTTCTGCATCCAGCTTGCCATCTTTCTTATCTACGACTTCTGCCGCCTGCGCAACCTCAAGTGCCTGCTGCATCTCTTCTTCCGTCGCATCCTCTTTGCCCCAGGCAAGATTGCTTCGGATGGTTCCCGCAAACAGCACAGCCTTCTGCGGCACAATACCAATCTTATCTCTTAAATCCGTAATCTTATAGTCCCGGACATCCATGCCATCTACCATAACCTGTCCTGCTGTAACATCATAGAAACGCGGAATCAGATTAACAACAGAGGACTTTCCGGAACCGGTTCCACCAATGATGCCAATGGTATCTCCCGGCTTCGCTTTAAAATCAATACCGGTTAGAGTATCTGCCCCGGCACCCTTATAACGCATGGAAACGTTGCGGAATTCTACGGTATATCCGGTATCTTCCTTTTCGCTTCCATTTCCATCCACCATGGAAGTCTCCATTTCAAAAATACTCTGTACACGATTACCGCAGGCAATTGCCTTGGTTACCGTAATAATCAGGTTTGCAAGTTTTACTAATTCTACCAGAATCTGGGACATATAGTTCACCAGTGCTACTACTTCACCCTGTGAAATATTTCCGATATTTACCTGAATTGCACCGGTCCAGATAAGAATAACCAGAGCCACGTTGATGATGATATAGGTCAACGGATTCATCAATGCGGAAATTTTCCCAACAAAAAGCTGTACATCGGTCAGTCTCTCGTTACTCTCATCAAAATCAGCAATTTCTTCCTGCTCTTTATTAAAGGCACGGATGACACGGCTTCCGGTTAGATTCTCCCTTGTTACTCCAAGAACTTTATCCAAAGATGCCTGCACCCGGCGGAACAATGGAATTGTAATAATCATAATTCCAAATACCACAACGGATAAAACAGGAATTGTTACCACAAAAATAAGAGCTGCTTTTACATCAATGGTAAATGCCATAATCATGGCACCAAATACAATAAAAGGAGAACGCAAGAACAGACGAAGCACCATATTGACGCCAGACTGTGCCTGATTAATATCACTGGTCATTCTGGTAATCATGGTATCCGTTCCCGCCGTATCCATCTCCGTATAGGACAATTTCTGAATATGATCAAATAATGCATGACGAACTTTGGTTGCAAAGCCTACTGCTGCTTTTGCCGCAAAATACTGTGCGGTAATGGAACAGGTCAGTCCCACCAACGCCAGCAAAATCAGAATGCCACACATTTTTAAGATAAATCCGCCATCTTTATTGCCAATACCGGTATCAATGATTGCTGCCATAACCAATGGCACAAACAATTCAAAGGATGCCTCTAACAATTTAAATAACGGGCTTAAAATGCTTTCTTTTTTGTAATCCTTTAAAAAACGCAATAACTTTCTCACTGCAATTTGCTCCTAATTAACAATAATCTAATATCCCCATTTTTCTGTTCTTTATGGCTGAATCTTATCTTTTTTTAATCCATCCATATAAACTTTTGTCTCAGCTACAACCACACCGCTCAATGCAGTAACTGCAATCAGGTTCGGCAGAGCCATCAGTCCATTGAAAATATCTGCAATGGTCCATACAGCAGATACTGTCATAAATGGTCCAATAAATACAGCTAAGATATATAACCAGCGATATGCCTTTATAACAGCTTTCTTATGTCCGGTCAGATACTCCAGGCAACGCTCACTGTAATAATCCCATCCTAAGATAGTGGTAAATGCAAAGAATACCAGGCAGACCATCAGGATAAAGGATGCTACCTGATCCGGGAACGGAAGTCCAAGCTGGAATGCTTTTGTTGTAACAGCAACACCTTCTAAGCCCATGTCCCATGCACCGGTGAGTACGATTGCAAGTCCTGTCATCGTACAGATAATAATGGTATCAATTACGGTTCCAAGCATGGAAACCAATCCCTGTTTTACCGGATAATCGGTCTGTGCTGCTGCAGCTGCGATCGGTGCACTACCAAGTCCGGCTTCATTTGAGAAAATACCACGGGCAATACCTTTCTGCATTGCTACAATAATACTTCCCATTGCACCTCCGGCTACTGCTTTAAATCCAAAGGCACTCTTAATAATGGTTGCAAATGCTGCAGGAACCTCTGTAATATGTGTCACAATAATAATTAATACAACGACCACATAAGTCAGTGCCATAAAGGGTACTACAATCTGTGAAACAGTAGAAATTCTCTTAATTCCACCGATGATAACAAGTGCTACACAAACAGTAAGAATAATACCTGCAATAATTACAGTCCAGGAATAAGTTCTTCCAAAGAGGTCAACGGTCCAGGTAGTATCCGGGTCAAAGAAGCCTTTTACCGCACTGGTAATACCATTAATCTGTGTGAAAGTTCCGATTCCGAATAAACCTACGCCTACGCCAAAGAAAGCAAATAATTTTCCAAGCCACTTCCACTTTGGTCCCATTCCTTTTTCAATATAATAGAACGGTCCACCGATGATATGACCATCTTCCGCTACCACACGATACTTAATTGCCAGAAGACACTCGCTATATTTTGTGGCAGTTCCTACCAGGGCTGCCATCCACATCCAGAACAACGCACCCGGTCCACCTTCTACCAGCGCAGTTGCTACTCCGACGATATTTCCGGTTCCGATGGTTGCTGATAACGCAGTACAAAGTGCTGCAAAGCTGGATACTTCTCCGGATTCGCCACTCTTTTCATTTTCAAATAAATACTTTACTGCTAATGGTAATTTTCTAATCTGAAGTCCTTTCAGGCGGATAGTAAGAAAAATTCCCACCAAAAGAATCAGTACAATAAGTGGTACACCCCAGACAAAATCATCAATTTTGCCCAGAATACTGTTGATCTGGTCTAACATTTTCATTCGCTCCTATTCTCTTTTGATTCCAATTTAATTGGTTAAATACACTTTAGCATAGCACAGTTATCAAGTGTAATCAATAATTCTGTCTCTTTTTCCTTAAGATTTGTATAAAAATACTCCTTTGAGGTTATATTACAGACGAGGTGATGACAAAATGATTTTAACTGAACAAGAGACTATGCTGTTAAACGATTTAAAGCAGCAGGAAGAGCTTTGCCGTGACAAATATGCCTTTTATAGCAGCGAAGCAAAAGACCCTGAATTAAAGCAGTTATTCGATGACATTCAGAAAGAAGAAGCTGAACACTATGACACCATCTGCAGTCTGCTTTCCGGTGATACTCCTGATGTTGGTACGGCTGCCCCGAAGAACTATCAGCCAAAAGCTACCTACCATGCATCCAGCGAAAATGCCGACAAAAAGCATGATGCATTATTGTGCAGCGATTCCATTTCCAGCGAAAAGTATGTATCTTCCGCATACAACAACGATTTATTCAGCTTTGCTTCTCCAAAGGTACGACAGATTTTGAACCATATCCAGACTGAGGAGCAGCAACATGCAGAAATGATTTACAGTTATAAAACTGCAAATCAGATGGCTTAACCTACAGATGCATTGCAACTGTCAAAAAGGCATCGGAACAGGAAATTTTTTCTGCTCCAATGCCTTTTCATGTTTTTTCTTTTACTTATTTCCGCTGTTCGCGATTCCTGCATTTAATCTCATACATACGCTCATCCGCCCAGTTAATATACTGTTCCATGGATGCTTCGGTATCCGGCTCTTTCTGGTAATAGCCGATACTCATGGATAAGCGGTATGGCAGCTTCTCATCTCTCTGCCACTGCTTTAGCATGGCTGTAATCTGAGCCTTCTTCTCTTCTGCCTGTTCCCAACTCAAAACATCCGAAACAACTAAGAATTCATCTCCGCCATAGCGGATAATCAGTTCATTCTCACGGAACGCCTCCTGCAACGCCTCTGCTGCAAGGCAAATTGCCTGATCACCGGCTTCATGACCGAATTCATCATTGATTTTCTTTAATCCGTCCATATCCGCAAAGATAAATAATAATCTGCGTTTGTTGGCATTTGCCTGTTTTACCATGTCTACTACAAAACGGCTGATTCCCATCCGGTTATAAACTCCGGTCAGGCTGTCGCGAACCGCCATATTATCAATGTTACGGACTGCATTACGAAGCTCAGATACATTTTTTAACTTCTCTAATGCATTACTGATATTACGAATCCAGACATAATAATTCGGAATATGCTTTGTATCTAATGTACCGGTCAATATCATATATCCCAGGCAATTATCACGGAAATGAACCGGCATATAGAGATATTCTCCAGAACCCTTGCCATTCCACATTGCCGGGAACATCTGCTCACTGGTAAAGGAATAAAATTCCGGCATGCCTTCCTCATGGTTCAGTTTCGTTATGTAAACCTTATTTTCATAATCCCGGGTGATTGTACGGCTGCGTAAAACACTGTTGCCGCGTCCGGTCATCTCATAATAAACACTCTTATTTAAACACAGATAAACATCCTCTGTCGTAAACTTTCCGATATTCTGGCGGATACAGAAGATTAATTCATCCAGCGTTTCACACTCCATCATCTCGTCTTCCATGTTGCGAATCTGGTAAGTGTATTTCTCATTCTCTTTTTTATCAAGATATAACGTCTCTATAGCAGATGCCACACGCTTTTTATCCTCTAAGACGCAGCCGCAGCTTTCATGCACTGCAACATGAGAATCCAAAATCAGCTCCTGCTTCTTTCCGGTCTCAATTTCCTGCAAAAGTAACTGCATCGCTGTATATCCCAAAGTTTCCTTCGGCCTGTCTACCGTGGTAATACCCGGAATATAACGCTGGGTATCATAAGAACCGTCAAATCCGGTTACCGCTACATCCTGCGGCACTTGATAGCCTAATTGTTTCAGGCGGTTGCAGACACCTAATGCCATCTCATCATTGGCACAGCAGATTGCCCGTGGCATCTTTCCGCTTTCTTCAATGGCATCCACTACCCGCACACCACTGTCAAAGGAAAAATCTCCATGCCATACTGCATACTCTTCTGCTGCATAGTTGTTTTCTTTCACAAAGTCCTCAAATGCTTTCTGGCGAATGTTACTTTCTTCGTTTGTTGCATTTGCAGCCACAAAATGAATCGGACGGTAGCCATGACTGTCAACATGCTCTACCATCTTCCGCATTGCCTTGTAATTATCAATTCCAATCAGGCTTAAGCCTGCTACCTTTTCCTCAAAGCTTACTGCAGGAATACCTGCATGATGT
>JBNMJI010000086.1:0-7326 GCA_050873725.1 Roseburia sp. | reverse complement strand
GGCTTCAGAAGCGTGTGGAAGGCTACAGTACAGAAGCATCTGTATACCAGGAAGGTGATGACCGTATCACCGTTGAAATCCCAGGTGTAAAGGATGCCAACAAGATTCTGGATGAACTTGGAAAACCGGGTTCCTTAGAGTTTCGGGATCCGGACGGAAATGTTTATATGACCGGTAATGATGTGAAGACTGCACAGGCTGCAACACAGCAGGACAACCTTGGAAATAAGCAGTATGTGGTTCAGCTTACACTTACCGATGAAGGTGCAAAGAAATTTGCCGATGCAACAACTGCTAACGTTGGAAAGGTTTGCCCGATCGTCTATGATGATGAAGCAATCAGTACTCCTCGTGTAAAAGAAGCAATTACCGGCGGAAGTGCAGTAATCGATGGAATGAGTTCCTATGAAGAAGCAGAGACTTTAGCTTCTAACATACGTATCGGTTCTCTTTCCTTAGAGTTATCTGAGTTACAGTCCCAGATCGTAGCAGCACAGCTTGGTACAGAAGCAATTTCAACTGCATTGAAGGCAGCAGCAATCGGTCTTGCTCTGATTGCTATCTTCATGATTGCTTACTACTGGATTTCCGGTGTGGCAGCAACCATCGCACTTGGAATTTATACTACAATGGTAGTTGCAGTTATTTACCTTTTTGAAATTACACTTACCCTTCCGGGTATTGCAGGTATCATCCTTTCCATTGGTATGGCGGTAGATGCGAATGTTATTATCTTCGCCCGTATCCGTGAAGAACTTGCTTCCGGTAAGACTGTTTCAACAGCGATTAAGACCGGTTTCCAGAAAGCATTATCTGCAATTTTAGATGGAAATATCACAACCCTGATTGCGGCAGCAGTGCTGGCGTTTAAGGGAAGTGGTTTCGTAAAAGGATTTGCTTATACACTGGCAATCGGTATCGTATTATCCATGTTTACCGCATTGGTTGTAACAAGACTGGTATTACATGGTCTGTATGTGATTGGTTTCCGTGATGCAAAATTCTATGGAAAACAGAAAGACCGCCGTCCAATGCACTTTATTGCAAAACGTCATGTATTTTTTATTATTTCCGCAGTAATTATCATTGCCGGATTTGTTGGAATGGGCGTAAACAAAGCTAATGGAAAAGGTGCATTGAACTTAAGTCTTGAATTTGTCGGTGGTACATCTACAACCGTAGATATGGGTAAAGATTATACCCTTTCAGAATTAGATTCTGAAGTGATTCCTCTGATTGAGGATGTCACAGGAGATTCCAGTGTACAGGCTCAGAAGGTAGAAGGAAGTACACAGGTTGTATTTAAGACCAGAAGCCTTGATTTGGATGAAAGAGAGCAGTTAAATAATACATTAGAAGAAAATCTTGGTGTAGATACATCAACAATTTCCTCTACAAATATCAGTTCTACCATCAGTGGTGAAATGACAAAAGATGCAATTTGGGCAGTAGTGATTGCAACAATCTGTATGCTGATTTATATCTGGTTCCGGTTTAAAGATATTCGTTTTGCAACCTCTGCTATCTTAGCACTGATACATGACGTACTGGTTATCTTAACCTGTTACTCACTGTTACGTCTGTCTGTAGGAAGCACATTTATTGCAGTAATGTTAACAATCATCGGATATTCCATCAATGATACCATCGTTATCTTTGACCGAATCCGTGAGAATATGCGACTGGTAAGAAATGTGGATAAGGAAAGCTTAACAGAAGTAGCTGACCGCTCCATTTCCCAGACAATTTCACGAAGCTTAAATACTTCAATTACAACCTTTGTAATGGTATTCCTGCTTTATATCCTTGGAGTAGCATCCATTAAGGACTTCTCACTTCCTCTTATGGTAGGTATTGTGAGCGGAACTTATTCTTCTATCTGTATTGCAACAGAGCTGTGGTTTGTATTCAAAACACGCTTTGCAAAGAAGAATGCTTAAGTAACAGAAATGATTTTCCCCTCTTCTTGTATTGGAAGAGGGGATTTTTACATTTATGTGCAGTTTAAAAATTAGTATTCGGTGATTGCGATAGGGAGGAGAGGATTGCCTCGATAATATTACACTGATTTACAGCAGATTATCTTTCGCTATGAAATCCCACAGTTCTAAAATGCATGTTTTTCTTTTTGCTATTAAAACAGTCTTTCCAATGTTTGCCAGAATAACTGCGCAGTTCGTCGAAGTACAGATGCCTGATAAGGGCTGTTAGGGGCACCGGGAATTTCGTCTGGCAACAGGCAACGCTGGTACATGGATGTACCAGCGAGGCACAACTGAACATGGATGTGAATTTGTGCCGGTTGCCAGATGAAAATAGCATTATGCCGAAATTCCCAGTGCCCCTTGCAGGCTTTATGTGGCATCTGCCCTCGACGGACAGTGCAGCTATTCAGCCAAAGCAAACGGAAAGACAGTTTACAAGCAAGAAAAACATGCATTCTAAGAATTGTTGGCATTTCATATCGGATAAAGATAATCTGCTGTGAATAAATGTAATATTCTGACGTCAAATCTTTTTTACCCTATCGCAATCACCTGAAATTAATATTTGAAAAAGGAGAAAAGAATGACTACAATTCAGAAAATAGCAATCGTATATATAATAATTGCAAATATTGTTGGACTATCCGTCATGGGAATAGATAAGCGCAAGGCTATCCGTCATAAATGGCGCATCCCGGAGAAAACATTATTTCTGGTAAGCATACTGGGAGGAAGCATTGGAACATGGGCAGGCATGTATCTGTTCCACCACAAAACAAAACACTGGTATTTTGTAATCGGAATGCCACTTATCCTGATAGTGCAACTGGTTTTATTGTATTATTTTTGGTAAAAATATTTTCAAACCGGGCTTGGCATGATAAAATATATCAAAGAGAAATGAGATATAGATGATACATGAAGTGGTGTCAGGGAGAAATGGAAAATATGGCAGGAATAATGGACTTAAGTGGCTGCCGGATTATTGTGAAGGAAATTGCCGGCGGGAAAATGGTATTAGATACAAGAATCAAATCTTATGATCCAATCCGTAAAGTAGTAAAGGTTAGTGCAGGAAGCCTTGACAATCGGATGGAACATGCAGTGACAGTTATCATATTTGGACCAAATGGAAGTCTGGTAGAATCTATCGGAAATCTTCGGAAGGTTGTAATTGCCAATGAAGTAGAAATAGAACTGGGCAAGAGCAAGAATGGCGAGAAGCGGAAGCATGCCCGTTATCCATTAAAAGAAAAGGGATATATAGAATCTGTTATTGTGGATGGAACATTAATTAAATTGCAGAAACCAATTGAAATGGAGACCTGTAATATCAGTGGAAATGGAATTCTGATTCATACAATGGCAGGAAGTGGAACTGTTGGAACCGAGATGCGAATCTGCGTAAAACTTGGAGATACGATGTTACAGAAAACTTATCGAATTGTCCGGGTGCAGAATGCAAATCTTAAGACAGAGGAATATGGCTGCATGATGATTCGTGACAGGAATATATAAAGGCGGAATAGTAGAATGAGACTAAGAAAAATCCCAATTGATTTTCTGTGGGAAGGCCTGGAACTTTCCGGAGACATTTATAATGACAGAGGTTCTGTGCTGCTTTTGAAGCGGGGCGAAGTTCTGACGCAGGACAGATTAGATAAACTTTCCAAGTTTGAACGCGGTGGATATATCACAACCAGTGAGGAAACTTACCAGGAAATCCTCAACAGTGGAAAAGCACCAAGAGCCGCACTTCAGAGAGTATATGAAGAGGCAGTGGGATATACTGCTTTAAAAAATGATGTAGACAGCATTTTTTCCGTAACCAGAAATGCTTCTGAAATTAATCTGGAAGCAACAGAGACTGTTACAAAGGATATTTTTACTAAGATTAAGGTGCTGGATTTTCCTAAAATATTTCAGTGTATTGATGCACCAAGGGAGATGGATGAGAATTTACAGCGTCATTCCCTGAACGTAGCATTTACCAATGGTGTTATCGGACAGTGGCTGAAGCTCCCGGAACCGGTGATTAAGAAACTGGTGTGTGCCGGACTGGTGCATGATATCGGGAAGACAAAGATACCGGAAGAAATTTTAAATGCACCGCGAAGACTTACGGAAGAAGAATTTGAAATCATAAAAGCCCATCCTGTTTATTCTTATGAATTACTTTGGGATAATGTGGATGAGGATATCCGGCTGGCGGCAAGGCACCATCATGAACGATTGGATGGAAAAGGTTATCCGGATCACATTGCAGGAGATGATATTTCACTTCTTGCAAGAATTACAGCCATCTCTGATGTGTATGATGCCATGATTTCCCAGAGAAGTTATAAGGAATCCATGATTCCTTTTGATGTGTTGGAGAAATTTAAGAAGGGTGAATTTCCGGGACTGGATGAACGCTTGGTAGATTTGTTTGTAAGAAATATGGTGGCAAATTACCGGGATGTAAAGGTTCAGATGTCCGATGGAAGAATCGGTGTGGTGCGATACATTCCGCCAAATGACCTCAATCATCCGATTATCAATTGTAATCATGATGTCAGCCAGACAGATGATAAATGGTATTGTGTCTGCATTGCGAACCAGACAGGAAAATAGATTTCATGTAAATAAAAACCTCTTTACCAGAGAAATGGTAAGGAGGTTTTTCGATTATAGGCTTTGCTTCAGACAGGTTTTGATATCATCCGAAGCATTGCTGATTGGCTTTATGTGGAAGGTATCGGTAAGGTATTGCAGCACATTTGGACTGATAAAGGCGGGAAGTGTCGGACCTAAATAAATATCATGGATGCCAAGGCTTAAAAGGGCAAGCAGGTCAGCAACTGCTTTCTGTTCATACCAGGATACAATCAGTGAAAGTGGAAGTCCGTTTACATCTGTTTCGAAGGCATCTGCAAGTGCAGTAGCAATGCGGATGGCAGAGTAGACATCATTACACTGTCCCACATCTAAAAGACGTGGCAGTCCTGCCACTTCTCCAAAGTCCAGTTTATTAAAGCGGTATTTGCCGCAGGCAAGTGTCAGAATCATACAGTCGGATGGAACCATCTGGGCAAAATCAGTGTAGTAATTCCGGCCTGGGCGGGCTCCATCGCAGCCACCGATAAGGAAGAAATGACGAATTTCTCCACTTTTAACAGCTTCTACCAGCTGTGGAGCATAGCTTAAGGCAGCGTGATGACCGAAACCAACCAGAATCTCTTTTGCTGGCTGGTCTTCCGGAAAGCCGCCAAGTTCAATTGCCTGTTTTATGATTTCACTGAAATCTTTGTCTCCATTTTCTTTCCGGCTGATATGCTTAACTCCATCCCAGCCTACCACATTGGTACTGTAAATCCGGTCTTTGTAAGAATCTCTTGGGCGCATCAGACAGTTGGTAGTCATCAGAATACAGCCGGGAATATTGTCAAACTGTTTCTGCTGATCCTGCCAGGCACCACCAAAGTTACCCACAAGATGTGAATATTTTTTCAGTCCGTCATAACCGTGGCATGGCAGCATTTCACCGTGGGTATAGATATTGATGCCGGTGCCTTCTGTCTGTTTTAACAGCATTTCCAAATCCTTTAAGTCGTGACCGGAGACAATGATAAATGGTCCTTTCTTAATGGTGACATTTACCTTGTGGGGAGAAGGATTGCCGTAAATAGTGGTATTGGCATCGTCCAGTTTTTTCATGACTTCAATTGCCATTTCGCCGGTACGCATGGTCAGGCGAATCAGGTCTTCCACCGTCAGACGGTCATCGGTAATGGCTTCTAATGCCAGAATATAACAGTCGTCCACTTCATCGCTGAAGTAGCCTAATTCTCTTGCCTGATGACCATAGGCACTGATGCCCTTTAAGCCGTAGAGAATGGTCTGGCGGAGGGAGCGGATGTCCGGGTCTAAGGATTTGTCATACATAATACCAGCCATAGGCGCATCCTTTAACATATCTGTTTTCGAATCCGGCAGGTGGTAGGTGGCATGAAGCGTAGGATTCGAAATTTCGCCAATCAGATTGTGGAGTTCCTCTTTGATTTGCTGGGATTGCCGGAGCAGTGCTACATGCACGTCGGCATCAAAATTTACATTGGTAAGTGTTGTGAAAAGTACGTTTTCAATAAAGCTTACAATTGTTTTGTCCATATGTCTGCCCTGTTCTACCAGTACTTTCCCATAGCAGCTGATTCCCTTTATCTGAAAAATAAGTAAATCCTGCAGGTTTGCAATTTCCGGTGTCTTTCCACAGACTCCAAGCTTTGTACAGCCTTTTCCGCCGGCTGTCTGTTCACACTGATAGCAGAACATTTCATAATTTAAATCCATGTTATTTCCCATACTATAATCTCCTTTTATAGAAAATTTTGGGGCGGTTGCGAAAAGAGATATTTTTTCTTTCAAAATTTTTCTATAGAAGGGAATTTGAAGTTTGCACTGAAATCCCGCAGTTCTAAAAGGCATGTTTTGCTTGTTGCGATAAAAATAGTCTTTCCAATGTTTGACAGCATCGCTGCATGGTTCGCCGATTACGGATGCATGGTAAGGGCTGTTAGGGGCACTTGGAATTTCGTTCGCCCTTTGGCAATGCTGGCACAAGGATGTGCCAGCAAGGCGCAATTGAACATGGATGTGAATTTGCGCCGGTTGCCGAAACATAAAATTTCAATACCGAAATTCCTAGTGCCCATTGCAGGCTTTATGTTGCATCCGCAGTCGGCGGACCATGCAGCGATGCAGTCAAAGCAACGGAAAGACAATTTACAAACAAGCAAAACATATCCTTAAGAACTGCTGACATTTCAGTACAAATTACTTCAAATGCCCTTCTATATTTAAAATTTTTGAAAGAAAGAGCTTATCCGTATTTTGATGCTGTTGTAGAATTTTACGAAGATTATCTTGTATGCGATAAGGATGGAGTATATCAAATAACACCAAGTATCTCGCCTGAGAATTCTTTTTTGGAAAACAAAGATATACATATAAGCTTGTGCATATCATCGGCGATGGATGTACAGCTTGCGTATGATTGCTTTACATATGCCATCAAAGCGGCGGAAATTTTAAAAATCGACTCGGATAAGACAGAACGCCGAAAACAAATCAGAGAAAATCTTCCGGATTTTAAAATCGGGAGTGACGGGCGATTGCTTGAATGGAACAAGGAGTTTAAAGAAAAAGAGCCGGGACACAGACATTTGTCGCATTTGTACGGTGTTTTCCCGTCAAACCTCTTTACTCCTGAAAGAAATACAGAGCAATTCAGCGCGGCACAAAAATCACTTGATTTCAGGCTAAAGCATCTCGGCGGGCATACCGGCTGGAGCAGAGCGTGGTG
>JBNMJI010000085.1:0-7407 GCA_050873725.1 Roseburia sp. | reverse complement strand
TTCTGTAACAGATTCTCATCATTATCATATTTATCTTTTAAGTCTGCCTGGAAACCAATGGATGCCTGCTTATTGAGACGCTCTTTGATAATCTCTTCAATATCCGGAAATGCTCCGCCACAGATAAAGAGAATATTCTTGGTATTGACGGTAACCATCGGAACCATGGCATTCTTGCTGCTGGCTCCCACCGGCACTTCCACTTCTGCTCCCTCAAGAAGCTTTAACATTCCCTGCTGTACAGATTCTCCGCTGACATCACGCTGGTTGGTGTTCTTCTTCTTGGCAATTTTATCAATCTCATCAATGAAAATGATACCATGCTCTGCCCGTTCAACATCATTATCTGCTGCTGCCAGTAATTTGCTGACAACGCTTTCGATATCGTCTCCAATATAACCTGCCTCGGTTAAAGATGTTGCATCTGTAATTGCCAGCGGCACATCCAGAAGTCTTGCCAGTGTCTTAACCAGATAAGTCTTACCACTTCCGGTTGGTCCAATCATTAACATATTGGATTTCTCGATTTCAATATCGTCCATCGTATCTGTTGCTACACGTTTATAATGATTGTAAACTGCCACAGACATTACCTTCTTGGCATATTCCTGTCCAACTACATATTCATCCAAGCTTGCCTTAATCTTATGTGGTGCCGGAATCTTCTTAATATCCAGTTTCGGAGCTTCAGCTTTCTCTTCTTTGGTTTTCTTTTTCTTAATCTTCTGGCTCTGCGGCATAAAGCCCTGTAAATCAGAAAGATTAATCATACTGATATTCGGCATCTGACCATTCTGCATAAAATCACCCATTGGAAATCCCGAGTTATTCATGCTGTCGAAGGTTCTCTGCATGCAATCTTTACAAATGCAGATATTATTCGGAATCTTTATCATCTTACCGGCAACGCTTTCCGGTCTGCGGCAGATATAACAGATTTCTTCGTATTCATCCTTCTTCTCATCTGTGGTCTCTTTCTTTGTCTCTTCTACAGTATCTATATTTTCAAGTTCTCTCTTGTCTTCATTCTCTGCCATATCTAATTCTCCTATTCTCTCAAATCTGTTTCAGGATTCTAAAACATTGCTTTTATTATAATTCATGCCGGTTTTAATCTCAACCTTGGCAGCCATAATTTTATAAAATCTTCACATATAACAAAACTTGACTTTTTTTGCTATTTTTCGTATTTACCAACCAATAATTGACATTCCCACCATATAATGCTAAACTTTCAATGTAAATTATTAAATTTTTATAAACCAAGGAGGACTTGAAAATGGGCGTTGCATCATTAGTATTAGGAATTATTGCAATCGTTGTTGATGTATTCACTGTTGGTGTTTACGGATGGATTGGAGCAATCTTAGGTCTTGTAGGAACTATCTTAGGTGCTATCGGACATAAGAACCAGGCTAAATGTGCTACCGGTGGACTTGTATGTTCTATCATCGGATTAGTATTAGGCTTACTGCTTTACATCGCATGTGTTGCATGTGTTGCATCTGCAGGTTTGTTATAATAAAACCGACTTTTAATAGGGTGATAATATGTCGATTTATCTTAACATTCTGGGACTTCGTATCCCATCATACGGACTTATGATTACCCTTGGGGTAATCCTTGCAAATGTATTTGCACTTTACCCCCTTAAGAAATATAAGTTGATTTTTGATGATTTTCTTATATTAGAAGCATACACATTACTTGGCGCCTTTGTAGGCGCCAAGCTTTTGTATCTTATCATTTCTTATCGGGAGATTGACTGGTCCCGTTTTTTTGAACCCAGGTATTTTAATTATATCATGTCAGGCGGATTTGTATTCTATGGCGGACTCATTGGCGGACTTCTCTGCTTTCTTTTTGCCGGAAAATTCCATCATATTAACAGCAAGCCTTATATTACACACCTGATTTATCTGATTCCATGGATTCACGGTTTCGGACGCATAGGCTGTTTCCTTGCCGGCTGCTGTTATGGTATTCCATATGACGGTCCTTTTGCCGTACAGTTCCCGGAAGGCTCTCTGGCACCATCGGATACAACACTGTTTCCGGTTCAGTTAGTGGAAGCAATCTGTCTTCTGATTCTTGCGATTATACTTGCTGTGCTGGATTTAAAGAAATCTTATCCACATACCATTGCCGTTTATTTTATCGTCTATGGTATTCTCCGGTTCCTGTTAGAATATGTGCGCTACGATGCCGTTCGCGGCCATCTTCTGGCCTTCTCCACTTCCCAGTGGATTAGTCTTGGATTTGTAGTTGGAACCGTATGCTATCTTATCCGGGCGGCACATGTTAAAAAGAAAGACGCGATTTCATAGCAGAAAATCAAACCTGTCATAAGCATCTTGATACGAAGCAACTTCTACAGATGCCTGGCAACAGAAAATCCTGCCATATGGAAGTTTTTTTATTCTCACACACTTTCCATACTGCAGGATTTTTTATTCTAATGTGCTTTCGAAACACATTCTGTCATGCTATTTTCAAAGTTTTATCACAACTCTTATAACAGTTCTTTTAAGATTTTATTTACCATTCCAGGATTTGCTTTACCCTTCATGGCTTTCATGGTCTGACCTACTAAGAAGCCAATTGCCTTTTCTTTTCCATTGCGGTAATCTTCTACCGACTGTGGATTCTCTTCGATGACTTTGGCAATGGTATCACGCAATGCACCTTCGTCATTTACGGTCTTTAATCCATGCTCTTCTACATATTTATCCGGATCAATATCCTCTGCAAAAATCTGCTCGAATACTTCTTTTGCCACATTGCCATTGATGGTTCCGGCATCGGTAAGTTCGATTAATTTTGCCAGATTCTCTGGTGAAAATGCGATATCCTCCGGGTCTTTATTCTGCTCCTTTAAGATTCGCATGGTCTCGCCCATCAGCCAGTTGGATACTTTCTTTGGCTTATTGCAGATTGCGGTTGTTGCCTCAAAAACATCTGCCATTTTCTTTGCGGATGTTAAAATATTGGCATCGTATTCCGGCAGACCGAATTCATCCTGATAACGCTGACGTTTTGCTTCACGAAGTTCCGGCTGGCTGTCTTTTACACGCTGTAACCATTCATCACTGATAACGATTGGAACCAGATCCGGTTCTGGGAAATAACGGTAATCCTGCGCATCCTCTTTGGAACGCATGGCATAGGAATATCCCTGATCATCATTCCAGCGTCTGGTCTCCTGAACCACCTTCTCACCGGACTCAATCAAATCAATCTGTCTTGCTGTCTCTGCTTCAATGGCTCTTGCAATTGCCTTAAAGGAACCGATATTTTTCATCTCGGTACGGGTACCAAATTCTTTTGCTCCTACTTCACGGACAGATAAGTTGACATCTGCACGCATGGAGCCTTCCTGCATCTTACAGTCGGATGCCCCAAGATACTGCACAATCATTCTTAGTTTATCAAGATAAGCAATGACTTCTTCTGCGGAACGCATATCCGGCTCGGATACAATCTCAATCAGCGGCACACCGGAACGGTTGTAGTCCACCAGGGATACATCTTCCCAGTCATCATGGACTAATTTTCCCGCATCCTCTTCCATATGAATCTCATGGATTCCAATAGTTTTCTTTCCTTCTGAAGTCTCGATCTCAATGCCACCATCGTGGCAGATTGGAAGATAAAGCTGGGAAATCTGATAGTTCTGAGGATTATCCGGGTAGAAATAATTCTTCCGGTCAAATTTACAATACTGGTTGATTTCACAATTCATGGCAACACCTACTGCCATGGCATATTCTACCACCTGTTTATTTAAAACCGGAAGAGAACCCGGCATACCGGTACAGACCGGACAGGTGTGTGTATTTGGTGCACTTCCGAATGCAGTAGAACAGCCACAGAAGATTTTGGTCTTGGTTGCCAGTTCCACATGGACTTCCAGTCCGATGACGGTTTCATACTGTTTACTCATAATCTTCTTTCCTCCTATTCTGCTGCTAACGGGCTGTGCTGATATGGTCTTGTCTGTTCAAAAGCATAAGCGGCACGGATGATATTCTTCTCCTTGAAACAGTCTCCAATCAACTGCATGCCAATCGGAAGTCCTTTGCTGTCGATACCGCATGGAAGGCTGATTCCCGGAAGTCCCGCTAAGTTCACCGATACGGTATAAATATCACCTAAATACATTTTCAACGGGTCACTTAAGGACTCTCCTAACTTCGGAGCAGTAGTCGGTGCTGCCGGTCCTAAAATCACATCATATTTTGCAAATGCTTTATCGAATGCCTGCTTGATCAATGCCTTTGTACGCAGCGCTTTCAGATAATAAGCATCATAATATCCGGAACTTAACACAAAGGATCCTAACATGATACGTCTTTTTACTTCTGCTCCAAATCCTTCGGAACGGGATTTCTTATACATATTATGGAGTCCCTCATATTCTTTGGTACGGTATCCGTATTTTACACCATCAAAACGTGCAAGATTGGAGCTTGCTTCTGCATCTGCGATAACATAATATGCAGGAATTGCATATTCTACCAGACTTAAATCAAATTCTTCTACAATAGCACCTTTTTCTTCTAACTTCTTAGCTGCTGCAAGAATTGCATCTTTTACTTCTGCATCCAGGCCTTCTCCAAAATAATCTCTTGGAATACCGATTTTCATTCCTTTTACATCATCTACCAGTGCACTGGTAAAATCGGTCTCTTCTCTCTGGATAGAAGTAGAATCTTTCTTATCATAGGAAGTAATTGCCTCTAAAATAGTTGCACAGTCTGTCACATCCTTGGCAACCGGTCCAATCTGATCTAAAGAGGAACCATAGGCAATCAGTCCATATCGGGATACGGTTCCATAGGTTGGCTTAATTCCTGTGACGCCACAGAATGCACTTGGCTGACGGATGGAACCACCAGTGTCAGAACCTAATGCATAAAAGCACTCTTCTGCTGCTACTGCTGCACAGCTTCCACCAGAAGAACCTCCCGGTACATGCTCTGTATTCCACGGATTCTTCGTCTCGCCAAAAGCGGAAGTCTCTGTAGTACTTCCCATGGCAAACTCATCCATATTTGTTTTTCCAAGAATAACTGCTCCTGCTTTTTCAAGATTTAATACTGCTTCCGCGGTATAAGTCGGAATAAAATTATATAAAATTTTAGAACTGCAGGTCGTCAGCATTCCTTTGGTACACATATTATCTTTAATTGCTACCGGCACTCCTGCCAATGGTCCTGTCAATGTGCCATCGTCAATAAGCTTCTGCACTTCTGCCGCACGTTTCATTGCACCCTCTTCATCTACGGTAACAAAACTGTGTACCGCATCCTCTCTTGCTGCAATGGCATCCAGGGCGGCTCTTGTAGCTTCTTCTACCGATACTTCACCAGCTTTGATTTTCTTACCCAGTTCCACTGCTGTAAGTGATAATAAATTCATATTCTGCCGCCTCCTTTACTGGTCTACTGTCTTTGGTACAACGAATGCACGGTCTCTGCGCTCCGGCGCATTGGCAAGGGTATCCTCGCCGCCATCACCATTGGTTACTACATCCTCCCGGAACACATTATGCACCGGAAATACATGGGACATCGGTTCCACGCCGGATGTATCCAGCTCGTTTAATTTATCAATATAATCTAACATGCTTTCCATATCTTTTTTTGCTGCTGCTTTTTCCTCTTCGGAAAGTTCAAGCTTTGCAAGGATTCCAACGTATTCCATGGTTTCATCTGAAATCACATTTGCCATTGTTTTTCCTCCTTAATCACGTACTTTGATATGAACTTCTCTTAACTGCTGCTCGGTTACTTCGTTTGGTGCTCCGCACATTAAATCCTGTGCATTTCCGTTCATCGGATAAGCAATGACTTCACGGATGTTATCCTCGTTACGCAACAACATAATCATACGGTCAATGCCAGGAGCCATTCCTGCGTGTGGCGGTGCTCCAAACTGGAATGCATTGTATAATGCTCCGAATTTGTTTTTCAGCACTTCTTTATCATAACCTGCGATTTCAAAAGCTTTCTCCATAATCTGCATATCATGGTTACGGACTGCACCGGAGGAAAGTTCCACGCCGTTGCAGACGATATCGTACTGGTATGCTAAGATATCCAGCGGATTCATGGTATTGAGTGCCTCTAAGCCGCCCTGTGGCATGGAGAATGGGTTATGGGTAAATCCGATTTTCTTAGTCTCCGGGTCACGCTCGAACATTGGGAAATCATTGACATAACAGAAACGGTATGCATCTTTCTCAATTAAATCCAGCTTCTCGCCTAATTCATTTCGAATCATGCCTGCATAATATGCGGCACGCTCTTCTTTATCTGCCATGAAGAAAATGGTATCTCCTACTTCAAGACCTGCCAGCTTTCTGAATTCTTCTTTCATATCATCCGGGATAAATTTATCAATCGGTCCCTTGTAGCTTCCATCTTCTAATACTTCCAGATATCCTAAGCCGCCCATTCCGATTCCGGTTGCAAATTTCAAAAGTTTCTCATGGAAACCTTTGGACATTTCTGCATGTACACGGATGGCTCTTACAGTCTTTCCGATAAATGGCTTAAAGGTACATCTCTGGAAGAACTCTGTTACATCGATGATACGAAGCGAGTTCCGAAGATCCGGTTTGTCACTTCCGAACTCTAACATTGCCTGTTTATAGCTTATGATTGGATATGGTGCTTTCGTTACTTTGCTGCCTTCCGGTGCGAATTTCTCAAAGGTTGCAGAAAGTACCTCTTCACCAATCTTAAATACATCTTCCTGGGTTGCAAAACTCATTTCAAAGTCAAGCTGATAGAACTCTCCCGGTGAACGGTCTGCTCTTGCATCCTCATCACGGAAACATGGTGCAACCTGAAAATATTTATCAAATCCGGATACCATCAGAAGCTGTTTGTACTGCTGTGGTGCCTGTGGCAATGCATAAAATTTTCCTTTGTATTTTCTGGATGGCACGATATAATCTCTTGCGCCCTCCGGAGAAGATGCACAAAGAATCGGAGTCTGAATCTCTAAGAATCCCATCTCTGTCATTTTCTCTCTTAAGAAAGAAATTACCTTGGAACGGAAAATAATATTGTCTTTTACTTTCTGGTTTCTTAAATCCAGATAACGGTATTTCAAACGGACATCCTCGCGGACTTCCTTACTGGTCATTACTTCAAATGGAAGCTGTGTATAAACCTCTCCCAAAATATCTACGCTCTTTGCCTCTAATTCAATGGTTCCGGTCGGAATCTTTGGATTGTAGGTCTCTTCATCTCTTTTTTCAATCAGACCTTCTATGGAAACTGCCTGCTCCTTACGGATTCCCTCTAACAGTTTGCCATCCCGGATTACAATCTGCATTACTGCATACATATCTCTTAAATCAATAAAGGATACGCCGCCATGGTCACGGATATTCTC
>JBNMJI010000084.1:0-7437 GCA_050873725.1 Roseburia sp. | reverse complement strand
TCTGCAAACGGAATCAGCGTGGCAAGAAGTATATTAAAGAGTCTTGAAGCATAGTAACATACCAAAGAGCTATTTTTTCGGATAAGAAAAGGAAGAAAATGCATGGGACGAAAGAGTAAAATTGCCGCAGTGGTCTTAAGTATTTCCGTATTACTTGGAGGATGCAGTCTTGGAAAAACAGACATTGTATTTACAACAGGCTTATCCTCCAATGAAGTTTTTAAAATAGAGCATGAAAAGGTATCTTTGGCAGAAGCCAAGGTATATCTTTGTAACTACCAGAACCTCTATGGAAATGTTTATGGAATCGATTTGTGGGAGCAGCAGTATCAGACAGATGATCTAGAGCAGTATGTGAAAGATGTGACACTGTCAGAGATGACCCGGGTAATCTGTATGGATCAGCTGGCGGAACAGAAGGAAATTACCTTAAATAAGGATGAAAAGACCAATCTGAAGCTGGCTGCAAAGGAATATTATGAATCATTGAGTGAAGAGGAAAAGAACTATATGGATGTCAGTGAGGCAACCATAGAGAAGCTCTACGAGAACTACGCACTGGCAAGCAAGGTGTATACTTCTTTAACAACTGGTGTCAATGAAGAAGTCAGTGATGATGAAGCAAGGGTCATGGAAGCACAGCAGATTTATGTAAAGGATCAGAGCCGTGCAGGAGAGGTGGCATCCAGACTGGCAAATGGTGAAGATTTCCGGACGGTAGCAGCAGATTATAATGAAGCTGCCCAGATTGACATTACCTTTGGAAGAGATGAGATGCCAAAGGAAGTAGAGGATATTGCATTTAACTTAAATGATGATGAGATATCAGGAAGCATTGCAACAGATGACGGCTATTATTTTATCAAGTGTATCAATAAATTCAATCAGGAGCTGACAGATGCAAACAAGGCTAAGATTGTTAAGAAGCGTGAGAAAGAAGCCTTTAATGACGAATATGACGCTTTTGTGGCAGGATTATCCTCAAGCCTCAATGAAAAAGTCTGGGATGAACTGGAACTTAAGACAGATGGAACCATAACCACCAACAGCTTTTTTGAAGTGCTGGATAAATATTATCAGTTAGAAGAGTAGAAATTTAGAAGAGTAAAACTTTAAAAGGGAATCTGATATAATCAGATTCCCTTTTTTGGTCTTTTTTTAATTTTATTTTGCCAGCAGCATCATGATGTCGTTGCTTCGCTGGATGAATTTTGTCATAGCATCTACGGATAAAGGCTGGTTGCTTAAAACAGCTAAATCGTATAACTGCTGACAGAACATTGGTACATGCTCGGAATCTTTGTGATTTAAGATGTACTGAACCAGAGGATGACTGGTATTTAAGGTCAGGGTCTGGTCTGCAGCAAACATGGAAGTATCCATACCACCCATGCCGTTCATGGCATACATTTTCATCATATCCTGCATACGTCTGCCTTCCTCGGAGAGAGTAATCACAGAAGCAATATCGGCATTTTTCAGTTTGGCAGCTTTAATTGTAAGCTTATCATTCTTTAAGGTATCCTTGAATACTTTGGACAGGGTTTCTTCTGCCTCTTTGGCATCCTCAGCATTTTCCTCTTTCAAAGAATCGGTAAGGTCTGCGTCGATTCGCATGAACTTGAATTTCTCATTACGCTGCTCTAACTGGCTGATGAAGGAGGTATCGATATTGTGATTTAAGATAACGGCATCCATGCCCTGTTCCTTGAACATCTTGATATACTGTCCCTGCTGAACCGGGTCGGTAACATAATAAATCGGTTTTCTTTCATTCTTTTCTTCATCAGAAGCTGTATCAGCGGTCTTATCGGCATCAGAAGTATTGTCGGAAGCGGTATCTTCTGTCTTGGTTCCTTCGGTAGCTTCCTCTGCTTTTTCGTCTTCTTTCAAAAGTTCCGGAAGAGTAAGGTACTTATCATCTAAGTTCTTAAAGAGAATGTAATCATTCATCTTGTCACAGAACTTGGTATCTTTTAAGCAGCCGAATTTGATAAATGGGCTGATGTCGTCCCAGTATTTCTCATAGTTTTCTTTTTCAGTCTTGCACATACCGATTAATTTATCTGCAACTTTCTTGCTGATGTAATCGGAAATCTTCTTTACGAAGCCATCGTTCTGCAGTGCACTACGGGAAACGTTAAGCGGAAGGTCAGGACAGTCAATTACACCCTTTAAGAGCATTAAGAATTCCGGAATGACTTCCTTAATGTTGTCTGCGATAAATACCTGGTTATTATATAATTTAATAGTTCCTTCGATGGAATCGTATTCCGTATTAATCTTCGGGAAGTACAGAATACCTTTTAAGTTAAACGGATAGTCCATATTCAGATGAATCCAGAATAAAGGCTCTTTATAATCCATAAATACTTTACGGTAGAAAGCTTTGTATTCTTCATCGGTACATTCGCTCGGAGTTTTTGTCCACAGTGGGTTCGTATCATTTAATGGAACCGGACGTTTTAAAATCTTAAGTTTCTCGGTTCTTGGAGATACTTCTACGACTTCTTTTTCACCATTCTCGTTTTCTTTTTCTTCCGTCTTGGCTTCTTCAACGATTGTTTCAATGACGGTATCGGTATCTAATTTGTCTTCCGGTTTGATGGTCTCGTACTGTGGCTCAGCATTTGCCTTGGTCAGATAGATTGGCACCGGCATGAAAGAGCAGTACTTCTCAATGACTTCTCTTGCACGATATTCGTTGGCAAATTCCAAAGCATCCTCATTTAAGAAAAGAGTAATCTTGGTTCCGACTTCGGTACGGTCGCTGTCTTTCATATCGAATTCTGTGCCGCCATCGCATTCCCAGTGAACAGCAGTAGCACCATCTTTATAAGAGAGGGTATCGATGTGAACCTCATCTGCAACCATGAAAGCGGAATAGAAGCCCAGTCCGAAATGACCGATAATCTGGTCTTCGTTGGCTTTATCTTTGTATTTCTCCAGGAAATCGGTAGCACCGGAGAATGCAATCTGGTTGATATATTCTTCCACTTCATCAGCGGTCATTCCAAGACCGTTATCGATGAAGGTAAGGGTTTTATCGTCCGGGTTGACAATAACGTGAATTTCAGGCTTATAATCGGCTGGAAGGGTATATTCGCCCATCATTTCCAGTTTCTTTAATTTGGTAATGGCATCACAGCCATTGGAGATCAGTTCACGATAGAAAATGTCATGATCGGAATACATCCATTTCTTTATAATCGGAAAAATGTTATCGCTGCTAATTGATAAATTTCCATGTTTATTACTCATTTAAAACACTCCTTTTCTTTCTCTTGCAACTTCTTACTTTATTTTGTAGTGTCAGACTACAAATCCTAATAGAAATATTATACTTTGCAAATTTAAAAGTCAATAGAAAATTAGCACTCTTTAGAAAAGAGTGCTAATAAAAATCCGCAACCCCAGTATTTATAAGGAGTTGCGGATTTCTTAAAAGTTTATAAACTTTCTTTTTTATAATTTTTTTATTCGGATTTAACAGCTTTATCTGCCTTTAGATTGCTTTCCTGACAGATATAAATCGGTCGTCTTTTGACTTCCATATAAGTGCGGGAAAGGTAGGAACCTAAGATTCCGATGCACAGAAGCTGGATGCCGCCGATAAAGATAACGATACAAGCCATGGACGGCCAGCCGAAAGCGGAGCCACCGAATAAAAGCTGTCTTACAATGATGAAGATAATTGCAAGGAAGGAAATGATGCACATAAACATTCCGGTAAAGGAAGCAAGCTTCAAAGGAGCCGTAGAGAAGGATATCATTCCATCCAAGGAGTAGCGGACCAGCTGGAAGAAAGACCATTTGGTTTCTCCGGCAATCCGTTCCGTATTTTCAAATTCAATCCATTTGGTACGGAAACCGACCCAGCCAAATAACCCCTTGGAAAAGCGGTTGTATTCATTTAATTCCAACAGTGCATCGACAAAAGGACGGTTCATCAACCGGAAATCTCTGGCACCATCTACGATATCCGTATCCGACATTTTGCGGATGAGCTTATAGAACATCCGGGCAAAGAAAGAGCGGATAGGCGGCTCTCCCCTACGGTTTACCCGTCGTGTGGCAACCGAATCATAGCCTTCTTCCCGGATGGCATGAAGCATCGAAGGAAGCAGGGAAGGCGGATCCTGTAAATCTGCATCCATAATGGCAGTATAATCACTGGTTGAATTTTTCAGACCGGCATAAATAGCCGCTTCTTTTCCAAAATTACGGGAAAAGGAAATATAATATACACTGTTGTCGGAAGAAGCAAGTTTTTTTAGGATGGAAAGGGTATTGTCCTTAGAGCCATCATTGACAAACAGCAGCTTAAGCGAAATATCTGTAAGCTGTTGTCTGATTTTTGAAATCTCTTCGTAAAAATACGGAAGTGCTTCTTCTTCGTTATAGCAGGGTACGATAATCGTCATTGTTTGCATAAAAGAATCAATCCTTTGCAAGGTTCTTGTTGGCAGTAGAGAGCATCAGTTTGATACGGTTCAACTGGTTAACCTCACTGGCACCCGGATCATAGTCGATAGCCACGATGTTAGAAAGCGGATACTGATGACGCAGCTTTTTGATAACACCTTTACCAACTACATGGTTTGGCAGACAGGCAAATGGCTGTGTACATACGATATTATTGGTTCCGGTATGAATCAGCTCTAACATTTCACCGGTTAAGAACCATCCTTCACCGGTCTGGTTACCCTGGGATACAATCTCAGAAGCATATTTTGCCAGTGTTTCAATATGGGCAGGCGGATCAAAGTGTTCACTCTTTTCAAATTCGTCACGGGCAGCGGAACGGAGCCATTCGAAGAATTTGATACCAAGGTTTGAGACTCTTGCGGATTTTCTGCTCATGCCAAGGTGTTCTGCTTTAAAGTTCTGGTTATAGAAGCAGTAGAGCAGGAAGTCGGTAAGGTCAGGAACAACAGCCTCAGCACCTTCAGATTCCAGTAAGTCTACCAGATAGTTATTTGCGGCTGGAAGGAATTTAACCAGAATCTCACCAACGACACCAACTTTAGGTTTCTTAATGTCCTTCATTGGAAGGCGGTCAAAGTCACGGATGATTTCACGGCACATCTTTTTGTATTTCCGATGGGAGACAAAGCCCTTCTTGGAAATAAATGCAATGACACGTTCTTTCCATTTCTCATGAAGTGCATTGGCAGAACCAGGTACTTCCTCATAAGGTCTGGTGCGGTAGAGACAGCGCATGAAAATATCACCGAACTCTAAGGCATAAAGACCATGCTGGATAAGCTGTGGTGTGAATTTAAAGCCAGGGTTCTTCTCCAAGCCACTTAAGTTAATGGAAATAACAGGAACATCTTTATAGCCGGCTTTCTCTAAGGCACGGCGGATGAATCCGATATAGTTGCTGGCACGACATCCACCACCGGTCTGGGAGATTAAAATTGCAGTCTTTGTCATGTCATATTTTCCGGACATAACAGCACTCATAATCTGACCCACAACCATAAGGGAAGGGTAGCAGGCATCGTTATTTACATATTTTAATCCCACATCCACAGAGTCACGGTTATCATTATCAAGAACAACCAGATGATATCCGGCAGCCTGGAAAGCAGGCTCTAAGAGCTCAAAATGAATCGGTGACATCTGCGGACAGAGAATCGTGTAACTGTCACGCATTTCTTCGGTAAATACCACACGGTTAAAGTTAGCAGGAACGATGGTACGTTTTTCCTGACGTTTTTCTTTGACACGGATAGCAGCAAGAAGAGAACGGATACGGATTCTTGCGGCACCTAAGTTATTTACTTCATCGATTTTCAGGCAGGTATAAATCTTGCCGGATTTACTTAAAATGTCATTGACACAGTCTGTTGTAACGGCATCCAGTCCACAACCGAAGGAATTTAACTGGATTAAATCAAGGTTATCCTGTGTTTTTACGAAGTTTGCTGCAGCATACAGTCTGGAATGGTACATCCACTGGTCCATAACGATAAGCGGACGTTCTACTTCATGAAGATGCGCTACGGAATCCTCAGTAAGAACCGCAAGACCGTAGGAATTAATCAGTTCCGGAATACCGTGGTTGATTTCCGGGTCTACATGGTATGGACGGCCGGCAAGCACGATACCGCGTTTTCCGGTCTCTTTTAAGTATGCTAAAGTTTCTTCCCCTTTCCGTTTGATATCCTCTCTGGCATTGGCAAGCTCCTGCCATGCAGTCTTCGCGGCAGCTTTGATTTCTTCTGCCGGAATGGAGAACTCTTCGGTAAAGGTATGTACTAACTGCTCGGTCAGAACGTCAAGGTTCGTAAATGCCATAAACGGATTTAAGAAACGTACCTGACCGGAGGTAATTTCGTCTACATTATTCTTGATATTTTCAGCATAGGATGTAACAATCGGGCAGTTGTAGTGATTGTTAGAATCCGGGAATTCATTTCTCTCATATGGAATACATGGGTAGAAAATGAAATCTACCTGATGCTGAATCAGCCAGGAAACATGACCGTGGGCAAGCTTGGCAGGATAACATTCGGATTCACTTGGAATGGAATCAATACCCAGCTCGTAAATCTTTCTGGTTGACTGTGGAGAGAGTACTACTTCGAATTTTAAAGCTGCAAAGAAGGTTGCCCAGAATGGGTAATTCTCATACATATTTAATACTCTTGGAAGTCCTACGGTTCCACGGGTGGCTTCTTCTTTCTTCAGTGGAGGATAAGCAAAAAGCCGTTCATTCTTATATTCAAAAAGGTTTGGAATATTTTCTTTATTCTTTTCTTTGCCAAGTCCACGCTCACAACGATTACCGGTAATATAGGAACGATTGCCGGAGAAACGGTTGATGGTTAAAAGACAGTGGTTGGTACATCCCTGACAGCGGGTCAGTTTGGTATCAAAGGTCAGTGCATTGATTTCATCAATGGAAAGCATGGAAGTCTGGTAACCCTCTTCATGACGCTCCCTTGCAATTAAGGCAGCACCGAAAGCACCCATGATTCCAGCAATATCAGGTCTTACCGCTTCACAGCCGGAAATCTTTTCGAAGCTCCGGAGTACTGCATCATTGTAGAAGGTTCCACCCTGAACTACGATATGTTCACCTAAATCCTTTGCATCGGAAAGCTTGATAACTTTGAAAAGTGCATTTTTGATAACGGAATAAGCAAGACCGGCAGAAATATCAGCAACGCTTGCTCCTTCCTTTTGCGCCTGTTTTACCTTGGAGTTCATGAATACGGTACAACGGGTTCCAAGGTCAATCGGATTTTCCGCAAATTAAGCTTCTTTGGCAAAATCCTGCACACTGTAATTTAAAGATTTCGCAAAGGTCTCGATAAAGGAACCACATCCGGAAGAGCAGGCTTCATTTAACTGAACGCTGTCAACGGTCTGGTTCTTAATCTTGATACATTTCATATCCTGTCCACCGATATCGATGATACAGTC
>JBNMJI010000083.1:0-7536 GCA_050873725.1 Roseburia sp. | reverse complement strand
TGTCATAGGAACGCATCCGGATGCAGACCATATTGGCGGACTGGATGTAGTAATTTATAAATTTGACTGCGATACGATTATTATGTCGAATGTGGCAAATGACACCAGAACCTATGATGATGTGGTGCAGGCAATGAAGTCCAAGGGCTATCAGACTACCTATCCGGTGGTAGGAGAGACTTATACTTTGGGCGGAGCGACAGTTACCATTGTGGCGCCCAATGCAGACTATGGAAATGACATGAATGACTGGTCGGTTGGTGTGTTAGTGCAGAACGGCAACAACCGGTTCCTGTTTACCGGAGATGCAGAAGAAAAAGCGGAAGAGGATATTTTAAATAATGGAATTGATATTTCTGCTGATGTCTATGCGGCAGCGCATCATGGAAGTAAGACAGCCACAAGTCAGGCATTTTTAGATAAGGTATCACCGACTTATGTGGTAATCAGTGCTGGTGAGGGCAATAAATACGGACATCCTCATGCAGAGGTGTTGAACCGTTTGCGTGTAGCAGGTATATCCGTGTTCCGTACCGATGAACAGGGTACGATAGTAGCTATATCGGATGGAAATAATATCACCTGGAACTGCTCCCCATCAGAAAGCTGGAAAGCAGGCGAACCGACCGGAAGCAGTGATAGTACAATAGATACTACAAAGAATGCGACATCTTACGGAACAGGAGCTTTGACAAATGATAGCGGTTCGTCTGTAACAAATGATTCTTCAGGAAACAACACAGCATCAACAGGCAGCGCCGATACAGGTATAGCTACAGACACAACTGGTAGTTCGGCAGGCGATAGCAGTTCTGTCATAGTACATATTACAGACACCGGTTCAAAATATCATTCAGCAGGCTGTTCGTACTTAAAAAAGAGTGACCATGAGGTGACCTTATCAGAGGCAAAGAGCATGGGCTTGACACCATGCTCAAGATGTAATCCGCCGCAGTAATATGAGGTATATATATGAAAAAAATAGTTAGTTTCATTTTAATAGTAGCATTGTTGGGGACGGTACCTGAAGCTGGAATACAATGTTTCGCAGGAGAAGAGGCAAATACAGAAAACGATAACAGTAATTTTACAAATCTAATTGTATTTACAAGATTTTCTGGAGAAGAGGAATTTATTGATCAGTATTATGAGAAAACTAGTGTTAGAAAAATAACAGATGATTCTTATAATACAGCAGAATACAGTGTTGCTGATTATTATAGAAAAGTATCCGGAAATAAACTTAGGATGAAAAGTGTATATTTGTTTGATGGTGATGGTTCGCTGCAACTAACTCATGATCGTGCTTACTATGCAGAATACAGTGAAGAAAATCCAGAGGGATATCAGGGTGAGAGTGAACGTTGGTTACGAATGAACGAACTGAAACAGGAATGGGCAGATGCCATTAGCCATGCGATAGCACAAGGTAACCAGATTTCTAATTATGATGGTACAGAAAAATATAGTTTAGAAGATTTGGATAAGAATGGTGATGGAATAATTGATGCTATTACAATTATTTTTAAGAATACAACTCAGAAAAATATTTCTGTAGGATGGGCATCTCCTTTATGGAATTATCAAGATACCTGCAATTATGTATCCATAAATACTGGAAAAAGGACACTTACCAGTAATAAATATGTGCAGCTTACCAATACTTATGCCAATGCAGAGGGAAATACAGTTGGGTATCTGTATAGGGATGAAAATGGAACGACGGTTTATTCACTGGCAACGACTATTCATGAGACGGGGCATATTTTGGGATTAAAAGATTTATATAATTCATCTAATGTGTCACCGGTTTATTATATGTCTGTTATGGCAAAACCAATTTCTCCAATACCACAATTTCTTTCAGTTAAAGAAAGAGAAGCATTAGGTTGGCTGGAAAATGGTGAATTAATAAATCTTTCAACGGATGGAACCTATCAACTACGAGCAGTGGGAACGGATAAAACAGAAGGTTCAATAGGCTGTGCATATAAAATGCAGATTCCTGAAAAAGGGAAGACATTGTATCTTGAGTATCGTAATTTTTCAGAAGAAGGAAATCCATACGATTCCCAGATGAAGAATTTTTACAAATCAAATGGAAAAAGAGTAGATAGTCTCCCGTTAAAATCAGGTCTTATATGCTATTTAGTGGATAGTGATACTAATTTTCCTAACAATATGAATTATTCAGGTCCACGTTGGAATTATGAAGTGCTGGGAGGTTCATATGGGACAAAAGTAGATGCAGCGGTTGGAGAGAACGAAGAACTTTGGATTACAGAAAAACTTTGGCTTGAAGTTATTTCCATAGATGGAACTGAATTGACATTCAAACTTCATGGATGTAATACAGAACATAGGCATACCGGAGGAGAAGCTACTTGTGTGAATAGAGCAGTATGTACAGAATGTCACCAAGAATATGGAGAATTAGATAAAAATAATCATAAAAATACAGAAATTAGGAATAGAAAAGAAGCAACTACAGTAAATACCGGCTATTCCGGAGATACCTATTGTATAGATTGTGGCAGCAAAATTGCCTCTGGAAAGATACTCCCACTGATTGAACCATCGATTACAGAAGGAATGAATACTTCTATAGATATTACAGCTGGAAAAACGTTGGAATTTCGGTCTAATGCAGCACTTTCAGATTTCCTTTATGTGGAACTGGATGGTAAGCAATTAATCAATGGAAGTGATTATTCAGTAACAGGAGATGGTATTCGGGTCATATTGACCAAAGAAAAGGTAGCGGCATTGACAGCTGGAGAACATGAAATAGAAATAGTTTCTGTAGGTGGATCAGCTGGAACTAAATTTACAGCAGTTAAACCCACTGAACCAGCCAAGCCAATAGAACCGCCAGTGGATTCTGGCCTTACTTCTGCAGAAATTTATATCTGGCAGTATGAAAATGGTAAGATAGAAGGTGGAGCAGTTGTAAATGATAGTGCAGTTGCAGGGGAACTTATGTATCGTTGGCAGATTTATGATATTAATCAGGAACAATGGATTTTAGCCAGTGACTGGTCGAAGGATTATGGTATTCATTATTACCCGGATAGAAGCGGGGATTATCTTGTGTATTGTGAAGTGAAAGATTCTTTCGGTAATTATGCAAATGCTACAGTAGGAGTAAATTATCGACATGCCATACAGGCAATTTGCCAGATGCCTGACCCGAATGGAAATGGCTACTTGATAGGTATTCAGAGTTTTGATAATCCAGGGTACTCCTATGAAATGTTGATTTTGGATTGTAATCTTTATATACAGGGTAAGGATGCATGGATTTATTCTACTGGGAGATGTGGAGCTACAGGAAATACATTATGGACTACATGGAATCCTACTCCGGGATATTATTGGACTTTGTATCGCGTTTATGATGTAAATGGAACTCTTATGGATCAGCAGTGCTATGGTTTCACAAGTTGAGAAGTGATAAAGAAAATGATAAGGAAAAATATAACATGAAATGGTTAAAGAAAAACATTTATTGACAATCAGAGAATGTTTTCATTATAATAAATATACCTACAGGGGTATATGGAGGTGGAATATGAGACAGTGTATGGATGCAGATAATCTGCACCGCCGCCTGGCGAAAATTATCGGACAGGTTCAGGCAATTGACCGTATGGTAGATGAAGATGTGCCTTGTGAAGATGTTTTGGCACAGATAAATGCAGCAAAATCAGCATTGCATAAAGCAGGGCAGGTAGTGTTGGAAGGACATATCAAGCATTGTGTCCGGGATGGTATAGAGCATGGAGATGCAGATAAAACCATCGAAAGCTTTACCAAAGCGGTAGAACGGTTTGCAAATATGAAATAGAATAGAAAAAATAAAATAGAAGAAATGATAGTGGGAAAGATGCAGGAAAAATCTGTATCTTTCTTTTTTTTGCGAGTAGCTTGCGAAGCGTGTTTCTCATAGTTTGGATGATTAACGATAAAAGAATATCACTAAATAGATACTTCTTACTTGATGTACTTATACCCCTATAGGTATAATCTGGATATACCTATAGGGGTATAAAGGAGGTCATGATGAAGAAAGCAATGAAGAAACTGGAAGCACTTCTGGAATTAGGAGGAATGAAAAAGGACATTATTTTCCTGGTAATATCCGGAATTGCTTTGGTGTTGAGCATTTTGAAAGTGATTGCATTACCATTTGATATGGCATGGGTTGCAATCATACTTTGTGGAATCCCGATTATTTTAGAGGCGATTATCGGGCTGGTTACAGAATTTGATATAAAGGCAGATGTGCTGGTTTCACTGGCACTGATTGCATCTGTCTTTATTGGAGAGGATTTTGCAGCAGGAGAAGTCGCATTTATTATGCAGCTGGGCGGACTTTTAGAGAAACTGACGGTAGCAAGGGCAAGAGCCGGAATTGAAAAACTGGTACATCTGACGCCACAGACAGCACGGCTGATACAGGCGGCTGGTGAGAAAATAATTGCAGCGCAGGATGTTAAAGTAGGAGATTTACTTCGTGTTCTTCCGGGAGAAACAGTTCCGGTAGATGGTGTAATCACATCCGGTCAGACTTCTGTGAATCAGGCAGTTATGACAGGAGAATCCCTGCCGGTGGATAAAACAGTAGGGGATGAGGTGTCCAGTGGAACCGTAAACCAGTTTGGTGTATTTGAAATGAAGGCAGTGAAGGTAGGGGAGGACAGCTCCATTCAGCGGATGATTCGTCTGGTGCAGTCAGCAGATGCCGGAAAAGCCAAAATTGTAGGAATTGCCGACCGCTTTGCTACATGGATTGTAATCATTGCATTGACGGCAGCAGCATTAACCTGGCTGATATCAGGAGAGATTATCCGGGCAGTGACAATTCTTGTAGTGTTCTGTCCATGTGCAATGGTACTTGCAACACCAACCGCAATCATGGCAGCTATTGGAAATGCAACAAAGCATGGTTTTTTGGTGCGACAGGGAGATGCACTGGAGCGGCTGGCGTCCGTTGATAAAATCACCTTTGATAAGACCGGAACCCTTACTTATGGAACTCCGCAGGTAACTGCAGTAGAGAGTTTGGACGAAACATTTGCAAAAGAGGAAATCTATCGTCTGACCGCAGCGGTAGAGCAGATGTCAGAACATCCATTGGGCAAGGCAATGGTAAGAAGTTATAAAGCTGAACAGAAGAAAGCCGGCAGGGAAGCAGCATTGCCGCAGGTGGAAGCCTTTGAAATGTTACCGGGACGCGGAGTATGCGGAATCGTAGAAGGGAAAAAGGTGCTTGCCGGAAATGAAAAACTGTTGGCAGAACAGAAGATTTCTATTACAACAGAGGGAGAGCAGCTTGCAACAACATATTCAGAACAGGGCTGCACGGTTATATATACTGCAGTAGACGGAAAATTTGCCGGAATTACAGGGCTGTCAGATACCATTCGAAAAGAAAGTAAAGTCATGCTCGGACAGTTAAAGAAGCTTGGCGTGGAGCCGGTACTGTTGACCGGAGACCATGAAAATGCGGCATCAACCATAGCCGGACAGCTTCAGATTTCCAAAGTATATGCTAACTGCCTGCCGGAGGATAAACTAAATCATATCCGGGAGTATCAGGCACAGGGCGAGAAAATCTGCATGATTGGAGATGGAATAAACGATGCACCGGCACTGAAATGCGCAAATGTGGGAATTGCAATGGGAGGCGTTGGAAGTGATATTGCAGTAGATGCAGCCGACATCGCATTGGTGGATGATGAAGTAAAGGAGATTCCACATCTGGTGGCTCTGGCAAAACGGATGATGATAACCATAAAATGTAACCTGAGCTTTTCCATGGGATTAAATTTCGTTGCAATTGTGCTGGCAATTACCGGCATTTTAAATCCGGTAGTAGGCGCATTGGTGCATAATGCCGGTTCCGTACTGGTCATTATCAATTCAGCATTTTTGTTAAAATGGAAGATGCGTAATTAAGAATTTAATGAGAAAAACTAATCGTCAAACACCTTGCACTTTCTATTTGGTTAGTATACAATAAACGAAGTTAGTAGTAACTAACTTCGCGTGAATCATAGGGACTCCTTTGGAATATGGAGACGGCAATATCCATATTCACCGGAAGAAATATTCTTCCGGAAGGAAAAGTCCTGTATCTGACAAAATGAAAAGAAAGGTGATAATAGGACATGAATTACTTAGAGATTGAAAAAGTAGTTGGACGTGAAATTTTGGATTCCAGAGGAAATCCTACCGTGGAAGCAGAGGTATATCTTGTAGACGGTACAGTAGGAAGAGGAATTGCACCAAGTGGTGCATCTACCGGAGAGTTTGAAGCACTGGAATTAAGAGATGGAGATAAATCAAGATACCTTGGAAAAGGTGTTACAAAAGCAGTAGAAAATATCAATACAATCATCAACGATGCAATTATCGGAATGGATGCATCTGACATCTATGCAGTAGATGCAGCAATGCGCAAAGCGGATGGAACCAAGGATAAATCCAAATTAGGTGCAAATGCAATCCTTGCAGTATCCATTGCAACAGCCAGAGCAGCAGCCATTTCTTTAGATATTCCGTTATATCGTTTCTTAGGCGGAATTTCCGGAAATCGTCTTCCGGTACCAATGATGAATATTGTAAATGGCGGATGCCATGCATTATCATCCGGACTTGACGTACAGGAATTTATGATTATGCCGGTAGGCGCGCCAAGCTTCAAAGAATGCTTAAGATGGTGTGCAGAAGTATTCCATGCACTTGCTTCTATATTAAAAGAGCGCGGACTTGCAACTTCTGTTGGTGATGAAGGCGGATTTGCACCTGCATTAAAATCAGACGAAGAAGCAATCGAAACCATCTTAGAGGCAGTAAAGAAAGCAGGCTACGAGCCGGGCAAAGACTTTAAGATTGCTATGGACGCTGCATCCTCCGAGTGGAAGAGCGAAAAAGGAAAAGGATACTACAAGCTTCCAAAGGCTGGTACAGAATATACCGCAGAGCAGTTGATTGAACACTGGGAAGCATTATGCGAGAAATATCCAATCATCTCTATCGAAGATGGTCTGGACGAGGAAGACTGGGAAGGATGGCAGAAACTTACTGCAAGACTTGGAGACAAAGTGCAGTTAGTTGGTGATGACTTATTCGTTACCAATACCGAGCGTCTTTCCAAAGGAATTGAACTGGGCGCAGGAAATGCAATCTTAATTAAGTTAAACCAGATTGGTTCCGTATCCGAAACCTTAGAGGCAATTAAGATGGCGCATAAGGCTGGTTACACAGCAATCAGCTCCCATCGTTCCGGTGAAACAGCAGATACCACAATCGCAGATTTGGCAGTCGCATTGAATACCTGCCAGATTAAGACCGGTGCACCGAGTCGTTCTGAGCGTGTTGCAAAATACAATCAGCTTCTCCGCATCGAAGAAGAACTTGGCGCAAGTGCAGTATATCCTGGAATGAAAGCATTCAATGTAAAGCAGGATTAATATTTCATTCGTTTACTTACACAATAACGGGTATTCACAAAAAAATTCACAATAACAT
>JBNMJI010000082.1:0-7604 GCA_050873725.1 Roseburia sp. | reverse complement strand
AGCAATTACCGGAATTGGTAATTATAAAGGAACGGTAAATACAACCTACACCATTCTTCCAAAAGAAGTAGAAAATGACAGTGTGGTTGCAGCCGCAAAGGAAAAATATTATACCGGAAAAGCAGTAACACTGAATGAGGAAGATGTAACCGTAACTTATAATGGAAAAGTATTAACAGCAGGAACCGATTATACGGTTGGTGATTACAAAGATAATGTAGAAGAGGGAACTGCTTTGGCAACCGTAACCTTTACCGGTAACTACAGTGGTTCTGTAAATGTAAGCTTTGGAATCAGCAAGATTCGTGCAAAAGTATATGCTGAATATGGAAATGGAAAACAGCTGCTGTTAAGTGGAAGCAGTATTTTAGATCCGGCTGTATTAGAAGAAGCAGCAGATTATGTAACCACAGAAGAAAGTGTAATCCGTGGCTTTATCTTAGAGGATGAAAATGCAGATGTAGTTACATCTTATACAAAGCTTTCCCGTGATACAGAGGGCTATAATGTATATGTGAAAGTAGCAGATACATTTACACAGAAGGCAGAGTTCTACATCCGGAAAGCAGGAGTTGCCCGTCCGGAAGGAACAGCCGGTGATGCAACAGCAAATTATGATTATGTGGGAAGAGCAGCTGTTTCTTTAAATCAGCTGAAAGTGACAACTGACATGTCCGGTTTTAACGCACCAGCTTCCTTTGATGCAGAAAAGAATCATGATGGAAAGATGCCGGTAACCCTTGCATCTGTTCTGGAAGCATATGCAGCAAACAGTGGTATTGCAGGGGATGATGCAAGATTCTATCGTGTTGAATGGTATCGGATGATTAATCCGAATTCCTGGCATATCGATGGAGAAATCGTTGATAACAGCTATACCGTTACCTTTATGGTAGATGGAAATGTATATCAGGAAGTACGTGAAGTAAAGGGAACGGAAGTTTCTGTGACAGATCCTGTAAAGGCAGAGACAGAGACAGCAACCTATGAATTTACCGGATGGACTTTAGATGATGGCAGCAAAGTAAATCTTGCAGATTTAAATGACAATATCGTAGTATATGCTTCTTTTGAGGAGAAGGAAAAAGAAAGCAAGCCAACCGAACCGACACAGCCAACCGAACCAACTCAGCCGACAGAACCGACCCAGCCGACTCAGCCAACGGAACCGACTCAGCCGACCGAGCCAACACAGCCGACCCAGCCAACTGAGCCGACTCAGCCTGCAACATCAGAAACAACAGTAACTCCGGCAGATAATAATACACAGCCGGAGGCAACAGCACAGACCCCGGTAACCCCGGCACAGACACCGGCAGCGCAGACTCCGGTAACCCAGACTCCGGTGGCACAGACTCAGGTGGTACAGACACCAGTCAGACAGCAGCAGGCAGTACAGCAGCCACAGGATGAAGAAGAACAGGTGGTATTAGCGGATGAAGAAGTTCCACTGGCAAATGTAACAGAGGATAGTGCAGAGCAGGAAGTGACTGCATTAGAAGATGAAGCAGTTCCTCTGGCAGCAAATCCGGCAGGAGAAGACAACTGCATTATCCACTGGATTATGATGATTCTTACGATTGTATTTGCAGGGTATAATGTAGTAAGAGCAGTACTTCGCCAGAAGAGAAATGCATAAAGGAGGAGACAGAAAATGAAAATAGTAGACAGCGTAATCGCAGTTATTTATGTAATTGCAATGGCAGTATTATTTTTCTTAAGAGACTGTGCAAAAGATCTTCCAATGGGAATTCTTGCACTGGCTGTTACTGTAGTGGCAGTAGTATGTATGGTTCTCCAGAACAGAAAGAAAGAGACCAAAAGAGCAAGCACTTAAGAAAACGGAAAATTGTTATAAATAAGCAGTAATGTGCAGGACGATAGAACATATTCTCTATCGTCCTGCTTTTTTGCCGTCAGGCATTCGTAAAAAGCTGCTGGTGGCAGGTCCTTACTGTTTTAGGAAGCTTTTACTTGACATTATTGAAAAACTGGGTTATTGTATTAATTAAATAATACAATGGTGATTGTAAAGAAGAAAAGGGAGATTAGGTATGGCAAAGAAAAAGAAGAAAATGGAGTTTGAAACGATGCAGGTAAAGCTGCCTCATGTAAAGGGACTGTCCATTGTGCTTCCAGTTATTTATATTTTGTGGGTGGCAGTGATGTATTATCTCCTGCTTCCGGCATTGAATATTCATTCCAGAGGTTTATGGCTGTTTGTAATAGGTGTGATATTATTCCCATTAGGAATTTTTGGCATCTTATTGTCGGCAGCAAGAAAAGCAGAAGGAAAGTCAGCGAATAAACTGGAAAAACCGGTAAATGCCATTTTTGCAGCAGTTGGAGTAATCGGAATTCTGTTCCTGATTCTTTTATTCTATGGCAGCAAAATGTTCCATGCACAGGCATATGCCAATATTCTGACCATCGAAGACAGTGATTTTAACAGCGATATCAATACAGCATCTTCTGTATCAAAGATTGCGTTAATGGATACGGACAGTGCAGTGCTGCTGGGTAATCGTGAAATCGGAAGCCTTTCAGAAGTGGTGAGCCAGTATAACGTATCGGAAGATTATACACAGATTGATTATCAGGGAGCACCAACGAAAGTATCTGCATTAGAGTATGCCGGCTTCTTTAAATATATGGGAAATAAGGAAAATGGTGTTCCAGGCTATGTAACGGTAGACCCGGTAGGACAGAAAGCACAGTATGTTCCGGTAAAAGAAGGAATGATTTATGTTCCGTCTGCTTATTTTAGCAAGGATTTAAGACGGCATATCCGTATGAATTACCCGGATAAGCTTTTTGGAAATCTTCATTTTGAAGTGGATGAAGATGGAAATCCATACTATATCGCCAGCGTATATAAATATACCATCGGTTTATTTGGTGGAGAAACCGTTGAGGGAGCAATCAGCTGTGACCCAATCAGTGGAGATTGTCAGTATTATGACGCATCGGAAGTACCGAACTGGATGGATGATGTCTTTGACGGGGACCTTCTGGTGGAGCAGTATAACTGGTATGGAGAATTATCCAATGGATTTATGAACAGCATATTCGGTAAAAAGGGCTGTAAGAAATGTACGGAAACGGTAGTAGAGGATGAAGACGGGGATGAGGAATCCTATGAAGCAAACTTTGGCTATGTTGCCAAGGACGGGGATATCTGGATTTATACCGGAGTTACTTCTGTCAATGATGATGCATCCAACATTGGATTTATACTGGTAAATGAGCGGACTTCAGAAGCACACTATTACAGTATCGCAGGAGCGGATGAAAGTTCAGCAATGGCAGCCGCTGAAGGAGAAGTGCAGGAGAAAGGGTACCGTGCATCCTTCCCATCCCTGATTAATGTAGACGGTCAGCCGACTTATATTATGGTGTTAAAAGACGCCAGTGGCATTGTAAAGCTTTATGGCATGGTAAATGTAGAATCTTATAATATGGTAACAACAGCAGCCAGTCTCGATGAGTGTTTTGCGAAGTATCGTAAGATGACAGGCAGTGGTAGTGAGGAAAATACAGAGGATGTGGAAAATGAAGAAAATTCCGCAGATGACAGCAACGGCACCACAGAGAATGCACAGACAGCAGCAAAAGGAAAAATAATTCCGGAAGGTGAGACAGAGACAAGAAGTTTTGCAATCAGCGAAATACAGTATGTGGAGATTGCAGGAGAGACTTATGTTTATCTGGCAGGAGACGACGGTATGGTATACTGGCAGAAGTTTTCGGATAATGAACAGCTGATTTTCCTGCATGTGGGAGATACAGTTACTGTAAATGGAATCATGGATAAAGATAATATTTACTGGATAGATACCATTGGAAAAATGCAGTAGGAAGGCGAAGAAATGGAAGCAGCAATCCTTGTAGTAATTATGATTGCAGGATTTACTTATTCGGCAATTAAGACAAAAGAGAGTTGGAAGAACCGCTACAAACGGACACTGAAAGAAAAATATGGAAAAGAACCTGAAAAAAAGGAATTCAAAAGAGAACTGATAAGAAATTATCTGGATACCGTTGGTGGAACACAGCAGGTGGATGAGGTTACATGGAATGACCTTAATATGGATGATGTATACCAGAGAATCAATAACTGTGATTCCTCCATGGGAGAAGAGATTTTATATGCAAAGCTTCATTATGCGAAGCAGACGAAGGAAGAAGAGGAGCTTTTAGAAAAAAGAATTGCTTTTTGCAAAGCAGATGATGAAAAACGCTATCATCTGGAAGAAACTTTGTCAAAACTTGGAAAGAGAGACGAGGCTTACTATATTCCATCCTTTATCCGGACATTAGAGGATTTTGCAATTTCAAATCTCTGGGTTTATCAGATGCTTCGGATATTGCTTGCAGTAGTTGCTGTGGCGGCAATCGTATTTCACAATATATACGCTCTGTCAGCTTTAGTGGTAGTATTTCTTGTGAATTTGTCGGTGTATATCTTTACGGTCCGGCTGAAGTTTGACCAGCAGATTCATATGATGGGAACGGCGGCATACCTGATTACGGTAGCAAGGGAACTGGAAGAAGAATATCGGGATGATAAAGTCTGTGAGGAACTGGCACCACTGCTTCCGGTATTTGCCAAAATGGATAAGAAAGCATTTCTATTAAATATCCAGAGCAGAAATGCCATGGGCGATGTGTTTGAAATGCTGCAGGATTTCCTGCTGGGAGTAACCCAGTGGCACATCCTTACTTACATGAAAGTGCTGAATCAGTTTATGGATAACCAGGATGCCTATCTTAAAATTTACCGGGTGGTAGGAGAACTGGATGCAGCAGTCAGCACAGGCTCTTTCCGAAAGAGTCTGCCTCATGTGACAGTGCCGGAATATGAGGAAGCAAAGCAGCTTGAGATGGAAGAAATCTATCATCCGCTGCTTCATGGAGCAGTGACCAATTCTATGGAACTTCAGCATAACTGCATCATCACAGGTTCCAATGCTTCCGGTAAGTCAACCTTTATCAAGACCATAGCCGTCAATGTGATACTGGCACAGAGCATTCATACCTGCACCGCAAAAAGAATGCGGCTGCCGCACGCTAAAATGATTACTTCCATGGCAGTTAGAGACGATATTTTATCCGGTGACAGTTATTTTATCAAAGAGATTAAATATTTAAAGCGTATCCTGGATGCATTGTCGGAGGATGAACTGGTTATCTGTGTCATTGATGAAATCTTAAGAGGAACCAATACCCAGGAGCGTATTGCAGCTTCGAAAGCAATCATGGAATATCTGGCACACCACAACTGCATTGCAATTGTGGCATCCCATGATAAGGAATTGACGGAGCTTGACAAAATCGGTTATGACAATTATCATTTTTCCGAAGAGTTCGGAGAAGAGGATATTGTATTTGATTATAAATTGCAGAAGGGACCGGCGAATTCTCAGAATGCAATCCGCCTGCTTTCCTTTACCGGATTCCCGGAAACGATTATCGAGCGGGCAAGGGGACTTTCCGAGAGAGGCGAGTAAAAATTTACATTTGCTTTACGAAAAAGAGAGGCTTTATTTTACAGTTATTTATTACTCTGTTGGTTAAAGAAAACGAATGAGGTAGCAGAGATGGTAAAAAATATCGCACATAGAGGTTTCTCGGGAAAGTATCCGGAAAATACAATGCTGGCATTTGAAAAAGCCATAGAGGCAGGCTGTGATGGAATCGAACTGGATGTCCAGCTGTCTAAGGATGGAATTCCGGTAATCGTGCATGATGAACGGTTAGCCCGGACAACGGGAGAATCCGGATATGTCTGGGATTATACACTGGATGAATTGAAGAAAATGAATGCAGCAGCAAATTTTGGAACAAAAGGTCTTCGGAAAAAGGAAAGCCTTGAGATTCCCACACTGGAAGAATATCTGGCACTGGTAAAAGGGAAAAAAGACTTTTTGACCAACATTGAACTGAAAACAGGAGTGAATCCCTATGCCGGAATAGAAGAAAAGGTATTGGAACTTCTGCATTCCTATCATATGAAGAAAAAGGTGCTGATATCATCATTTAATCACTATTCCATTAAATATATGAAACAGCTTGACCTGAAAATAAAATGCGGACTTTTAGAAAGCAGCAGGATAGTAGGAATGGCAAAATATGCCAAAAGACTGAAAGCAAATGCACTTCATCCATTCTATCCGACGGTGACGGTCAGCTATATGGCAAAAGCGAAGGCACATGGTCTGGATGTTAATGTCTGGACGGTAGATGAGCCAGAAGAAATGCAGAATATGCTTAAACTGGGGGTAAATGGAATTATTACCAATTATCCGGACAGGCTGAAACAGGAAATAGAAAACAGTGAAATACAAATAGGAAAAACTGTAGAAAATAATGCTTGACGAACAAAGTAACATATGGTACTATAAGCGAGTTGAAGAAAGTAGAGTATCCACTCTCACCTTAGCACAGTTAAGTGACTAAGCGTTTATAATGAGCATGCAATGAGCGAATCATTTTGAAGTGGATAGTCTGTCTATCCACTTTTTTGCGGAAATAAACGGAAAGTTGTCTGGCAAAGCTGTGGTGAATTTAATTTTGGAGGTGTACGACCATTAGCGAGTTAATGATCAATGAACAAATCAGAGATAAGGAAGTCCGCCTGATTGGTGCGGATGGTGAACAGTTAGGTATCATGTCAGCAAGAGAAGCATATAAGCTGGCACAGGAAGCAGAACTTGATTTAGTAAAGATTGCTCCTGGAGCAAAGCCACCTGTATGTAAGATTATCGATTACGGTAAATACAGATATGAACTTGCAAGAAAAGAGAAGGAAGCACGTAAGAAACAGAAAACTGTTGAATTAAAAGAAGTTCGTCTTTCTCCAAATATCGATACCAATGATTTGAATACCAAAATGAATGCCGCAAGAAAGTTCATTTCCAAAGGAAATAAAGTAAAAGTTACACTTCGTTTCCGTGGTAGAGAGATGGCACATGTTCAGGCAAGCAAACATATTCTGGATGATTTTGCAGAAGCACTTGCAGATATTGCAGTAGTGGAGAAAGCACCTAAGCTGGAAGGCAGAAGCATGGGCATGGTGCTGGCAGAGAAAAGATAATGATTTTAAGGAGGAATAAATTATGCCAAAACAGAAAACAAGCAGAGCAGCAGCAAAACGTTTCAAATTAACAGGAACAGGAAAATTAAAGAGAAACAAGGCTTATAAGAGACATATCTTAACAAAGAAAACAACCAAGACTAAGAGAAATCTTAGAAAACCTGCAATGACAGATGCAACAAACGTTAAGAATATGAAGAAGATTTTACCATATTTATAAGAATTGGTTAAGGAGGAATAGAACATGGCAAGAATTAAAGGCGGCTTAAACGCTAAAAAGAAACATAATAGAACATTAAAATTAGCTAAAGGTTACAGAGGAGCACGCTCCAAACAGTATAGAGTAGCAAAACAGTCTGTCATGAGAGCCTTAACAAGTTCTTATGCAGGAAGAAAACAGAGAAAGAGACAGTTCAGACAGTTATGGATTGCTCGTATTAACGCAGCAGCAAGAATGAACGGATTATCTTACAGCAAATTTATGTATGGTTTAAAATTAGCTGGTGTT
>JBNMJI010000081.1:0-7728 GCA_050873725.1 Roseburia sp. | reverse complement strand
GCCGACACGATTTTAAATTCTGTAAATGTGGTGCAGTGGCGGTAGATGGTGGTAAGGACTATCTAAGACGTGGTGGGAAAAGGGAAGATTGGGAAGAACTAAGTGAATGTGAAAAGCTTTGACTTATGGAACGTATTGTGATGGCAATGGGCGTGTGGGACGATTGCTTATGTTCAAGGAATGTCTGAAATATAATATTGTTCCCTTTATCATAGAGGATAATCTGAAGATGTTCTACTATCGTGGATTAAAGGAGTGGAATAATGAAAAAGGCTATCTGACAGATACCTGCCTTACAGCACAGGATAGATATAAGGCATATCTGGATTATTTTAGAATTGAATACCCACAGAATGGGCAATAATAGAAAAAACAATAATGTATTGCTATTGTGCGCACAAATGTTATAATAGAAATGTGTAAAGAGTAAACTAAATTTTAGAAAGGAGTGTTGCGTTATGGCAGCGAAATCAGCAAATTTGTATGCAAGAATTGAACCGGAAGTAAAAGAACAGGCAGAAAGTATTTTATCGGCATTAGGAATTCCTGCGTCAAATGCAATTAATATGTTTTATAAGCAGATTATTTTAAACAGAGGGCTTCCGTTTGAAGTAAAATTACCATCAGAGAAACCAGTTCATGCTTTAGAGTTGACAGAAGCAGAATTGTCAGAACAATTGGAGAAAGGATATGCGGATATGAAAGCGGGTAGAACAAAGTCGGCAAGACAGACGTTTTCTGATATTCGCAAAGATTATAATTTATGAGTTATGAAGTAAAAATTACAAAACAGGCGGATGCTGATTTAAGAGAAATATATGAATATATTGCTTTTGAATTACTTTCGCCTGAAAATGCAGCTACCCAGTTAAATCGACTGGAAGATAACATAATGGGATTAGCAGATTTTCCAGAAAAATATAAAAGATATGAAAATGAACCTTGGTACAGTAGAGGAATGCGAGTAATGCCGGTTGATAATTATCTGGTCTTTTATATTTTGAATAAGAAGCAGAATACGGTAACCATTCTTCGTGTGATGTATGGCGGACGTGATATTGATAATCTTTTATAAAGGCAAGTATTATTAGAAAATTCCCTCTACAATTCCCGTCCACATTTCGGACAATACTGAAAGTCTTCTTCCGTCGTAAACCCACAGTAACTACAATGTTTCATATGATTCTCATATCTGCCAAAATGCAGGGTATCCAGCGGAATTTTCGTAACTTCCCCTCTGGCAATTGCCTTGCCTAGGTCGGCACTGATTTCAGTTGTGGCATTACAGCAGTTCATGCGCACATAGTAGTGGCGGTTCCATTTAAACAGCGGAATAAAAAAGAAAGAAAAGAACATGTAAGTCATATACACTTCCAGATGTCCGTATTTTCCGCAGCAATTACATATTTCTAACTGGTCAAAAGCCAGCTTTTTCTCACCATTTGAAATTCCCATAATAAAAAACATAAAGCCAAACCATCCTTTTTGCATCTTTTGTATACCATAACGCATTTTCCGGATTCCTGCAAATCCATTTCCCTTGAATTTCATAAAAACCTGGGGTAAAATCACGATAGAATGAGCAGTCATTCAGAAGAAGCACGAAATTTAAAATGGAGGTTTCAGGATATGAAACATATTATATTTGGCATTACCGGAAGTATCGCAGCTTATAAAGCGGCAGATATTGCCAATAGATTGACGAAGGATGGCAACAGCGTGCATGTCATTATGACAAAGAATGCGGAAGAATTTATCACACCTCTTACCTTGCAGACCATCACGAAAAATAAAGTGCACACTGACATGTTTGAGCCATATGTGCCATCTAAGGTAGAGCATATTTCTCTGGCACAGCAGGCAGATTTATTTCTGGTTGCACCGGCAACCGCCAATTTTATTGCAAAGGCAGCCATGGGAATGGCGGATGACATGCTGACAACCGTATTGCTTGCCACGCAGAATGTTCCGGTGCTTGTGGCTCCGGCAATGAATACGGCAATGTATGAAAATCCTCTTACGAAACGGAATATGAAGCTTTTGTCAGAGGTCGGCTTTCAGTTTGTAGAACCCCGTGAAGACCGCCTTGCCTGCGGTGATTTGGGAAAAGGCGCACTGGCAGAGGTAGATGTGATAGTAGAAGCAGTTCGAAAGGCATTAGGTGAATAGAAGATGGAACGAGTTAGTATTACAACATTATCTGATTTTATGGTTGGACAGGCACAGGACGAGACGGCAATGACAGGCTGTACGGCAATTATTGCAAAAAAGGGCGCAGTCTGTGGCGTAGATGTACGTGGCGGTTCTCCGGGAACACGGGATACGGATGCATTAAATCCATTGTGTAACCGACAGGAAGTCCATGCTGTGCTGTTGTCGGGTGGCAGTTCCTTTGGTCTTGATACTGCTTCCGGGCTTATGCAGCTTTTGGAAGAAAGAAAAATAGGAAGAGATGTTGGTGTGACGGTTGTGCCGAATGTCTGTGCCGCAATTTTATTTGATTTAAAATGTGGAGATTATCGCGTTCGGCCGGATGCAGAAATGGGACGGCTTGCCGGTGAAAATGCGTTTAAAGGGCTTCCGTTCCAGAGTGGAAATTATGGAGCTGGTACAGGAGCAACAATTGGAAAGAGCCTGGGATTGAAGAATGCCATGAAAGGCGGCGTTGGTGCGGCTGCTTTTCGACAGGGAGATTTAATCGCAGGGGCAGTATTTGCGGTGAATTGTGTGGGAGATATTTTGGAAAATGGCGAGATTATAGCCGGGGTACGAAAAGAAGATGGAATAACATTTGCAGACAGTGAATCCGTTATTTTAAATTCTTATGCAAAGGAAAAGGATTTATTCAGCGGAAATACTGTAATTGGCTGCATTATGACGAATGCCGCATTAAACAAAGCACAGGCAACCAGACTTGCTGCACAGGGACAGAATGCCATTGCAAGAGTGGTATATCCGGCGCATTCTATTTATGATGGAGATACCGTATTTGCTCTTTGCAGTGGACAGGTGGAGACTTCGCCGGATGCGATAGGAGTTCTTGCAAGACATGCAGCAGAAGAAGCAATTATAGATGCAGTAAAATCTGCCCGGACATATGGAGATTACCTCTCCTATCAGGATAGAATGAAAAAACTGTAACATGCACAGGAACAGTTATTTCAGCTTTTCCCCACAGAATGGACAGAAATCATCCGGCATAATATCCTTTAAATGTAACTGCCGGTGGCAGATGGGACAACGGATCGTAAGAATGCCAAAAATAAGAGCGGCAAAAGAAATTAAAACGCCGATTATAAAAAGGGGATGCAGGGTTTCCACTCCGGATATCAGTCCGGAAATGCCGGAAAGCATTAAACCCAGCATAATAAGAAGGTGCATGATATATCTGCAATGATTTGGATTTCTCATAAAAACACTCCTTTGGATGATGAACTGATGCAATTACAATATAAAATTTAAGAAAAATCTGCCATTAGGGTAGAGTAAAAAGGAGGTAAAATATGAAAGAAACATATAAGCTGATTGCAGTGGATATGGACGGAACACTGCTGCAGTCAGATAAAACGATTCATAAAGACAGTATCCGTGACATTCAGGCAGCCGTGGAACATGGCATTTCCGTTGCATATTGTACCGGCAGGGCGTTAGCGGAGCTTAAGCCGTATTTTCAGGCATTGCCTATGGTAAAATATGCCGTTTCCTACAGCGGTGCCCTGGTGTATGACTGCATGGAAAAACGGTGTGTCTACCGGTCGGAAATTGAGCAGAAATATATGAAAGCGATTGTAGAAATGGCGCAAAAATATCATGCCATGCTGCATTTCCTTACAGAAGAAGAGTCCATTGCGTCCGTTTATGACGTTGCACATATGGAAGATTATGACATGGGCATTTATCAGTCCCTGTTTATGGAGGTTTCAAGGCAGGTCAGTGATATGAAAGAAGAGGCAGGAAAACATGCTTCTATGCCGAAAATAAATATATATTTCCGCTCAACCGAAGACCGGAAGAAAGCTTATGCAGAATTAAAGAAGCTGCCGCTGACCTTTGTCTTTGCAGAGGCAACATCATTGGAAATGACAGCGCAGGGTGTAAGCAAGGCAACCGGACTTAAGCATTTGGCAGAAAGCCTTGGCATAACTATGCAGCAGGCTGCCGGTATCGGGGATGCCGAAAACGACCGTGAAATGCTAAAAAGTGTAGGATTTCCGATAGCCATGGGGAATGCCAGTGAAGAGATAAAAGAATTATGTAAACTTGTAACCGCTGATAATGACCATAATGGTGTAGGCGAAGCAATTCGATTTATCATTGGAAAAGAGTAATGCCTTAAGACGAAGGAGGAAATGAAGGATATGGACACAAAACGAAAGTGGTTGATACCTCTTGGACTGTGGATAGTATTTGAAGCAGTTGCAGTTACACTCTGGCTTACGAAGGATAATCTTTTTTATCTTTTGAATTTCAGCTACATAGGAACAGCCATTGCACTGGGACTTCTTTTATTTCAGTTTAATTACCGGCATGCCCGCAGAATCGTCCAGCTGCTGGTGGGCTTGTATATGCTCATTTATCTTGGACTCATATGTCAGGAAAATATGCAGATAGAGGGCTTCTGGTATTACCTGTTTACGGGAGTATTTGAAGCAGCGACAATTCATTATGCCGTTGCAAAAATATTTGGACCGCTCCTGTTCGGAAGAGGCTGGTGCGGATATGCCTGCTGGACCGCAATGGTATTGGATTTTTTGCCTTATAAGACACCACAGAAACCGAGAAAAAAGATAGCGTTTATAAGATATCTGACATTTGCAGTATCGCTTCTTTTTGTGGTGGCGCTTTTCCTAAGCCACACGGGAAATATGGAAAGGATTATGTTCATAGCCTTTATCGTCGGAAATATTCTGTATTATGCGGTGGGCATTATACTGGCATTTGTATGCAAAGACAACAGGGCATTTTGTAAATATATCTGTCCGGTAACGGTATTTTTGAAGCCGATGAGTTATTTTTCGGCAATCAGGGTAAAGTGTGATACGGAAAAATGTATTTCCTGTGGAAAATGCAAGCGGGTATGCCCGATGGATGTAGATATTACAGATAATTCGAGAAAACGTAAAAATGGAACGGAATGCATTTTGTGCATGGAGTGCGTCAAAGCCTGTCCAAAGAAAGCACTGTAAGTGTGGAATACAGGATTGCGGTTTAAGGAGATATAGAAAATGAAAATCAGAGCATACAATAAAAATGACATTTTGGCAATGATTAAGATATGGAATAAGGTTGTGGAAGAAGGCGTTGCCTTCCCGCAGGAAGACTTTCTGGATGAACAAAGTGGAGCAGAATTCTTCGCAGCACAAACCTATTGTGGTGTTGCAGAGGATGAGAACGGTTCCGTGGTAGGACTTTATATCTTACATCCGAATTATTCCGGCCGCTTGGGTCATATTTCAAATGCAAGTTATGCGGTGGATTCGGAATGCCGCGGAAAACACATCGGCGAAAAGCTGGTTTCAGACTGTCTTGAACAGGCAAAAAAACATGGCTTTGGTATCCTGCAGTTTAACGCAGTGGTAGAGAATAATATCCATGCCAGACATTTATATGAAAGACTGGGATTCACGCATGCAGGAACCATACCGAATGGATTCCGCATGAAAGACGGTTCTTTTGAGAATATCTGCATCTATTATCACGAATTATAATAAAACACAGATACTATTTTTATAAAAGAATCCTGCATACTATGAAAATGAATAGTGACTTATAAATTTGCTAATATCTTCCAAAACAGAAGTAGATTCGTTAACATGAGTAACACCAGATAACTTATATTGATATTCAACAGGAGGTAATATTCAATGTTAAATGAATCAGTAATCAAAGTATTAAAAAATGGAATGTGGGATTTAGGCACCTGTGCAGACGGAGAACCGAATGTAGTTCCGGTTGCATTTAAGGATGTGACAGAAGATGGAAAGCTTGTTGTAGGAGATGTATTTCTTGAGACAACATTAAATAATCTTAAGGCCAATAATGGAAAAATCGCTATCTCAGCGTATGATGCACAGAGTCTGGAAGGCTATCAGATTAAGGGTACAGCAGAATATGTGACAGAGGGCGAAGTTGTAAAAACATTCAAAGCAATGGTAGAGGAAATGTTCCACGGAGCAGCAACTGCAAAGGGAGCGCTTATCATTACACCGGAAAAAGTAATTGTTACCACACCTGGTGCAGACAATAAAAAGGAAATCTAAAACCGGCTAATAAATTTCATAGTTACTTTAAAAAAGATTGCCTTCAAGCTATAATGAAACCAGTTTATAGTTTGAAGGTGATTTTTATATGGCAAAATATAAGAAAAAGTTAGAAGATGATATCCGCTGTCCGCTGGAATACGGACTGGCAATTTTTGGCGGCAAATGGAAATCGCGTATCATATGTGTGCTTTCAGCCAGTAAGAAGCTGCGTTACAGTGAAATCAGAAAGGAAATGTACAATATCACCGATGCAGTTCTGGCAGCAACATTAAAGGATCTTATTGCAGACGGAATCGTTGACCGGAAGTCATATGATGAGATACCGCCGCGGGTGGAGTATTCCCTTACGGAAAAAGGAAATTCGGTAGTTCCCATATTGCAAAGTATCTGCCGGTGGTCAGACATTTTCTATAAAGAAGATGCGGAAAATGAGATGACACAGTGCCAGAAGTGTGATTATCACAGATAGAAGGAGAAAGAGGATGCTTAAATATACAGAAGAAAAAATATTTACACAGGAACAGGTGCAGCAGTTATTTTTGTCAGTGGGCTGGGTTTCCGGAGAGTATCCGGAGCGTCTCTACAAGGCACTTATGCACTCATCTACGGTACTTACTGTCTGGGATGATGATAAACTGGTTGGTCTTACAAGAGTGCTGGATGATACCGAGATGCTGGCGCAGATACATTATGTGCTGGTGAATCCGGATTATCAGGGGCAGGGAATTGCCGGACAGATGATAGAATATATCAAAGAAAAATACAAAAACTTTTTCTATATCGAAGGAATGCCGGAAGATAAAAATAATGTGCCATTCTATGAAAAACATGGTTTTTCAGTTATGGAAAATGGCGCCGCCATTCAAATCTGCAATCGTTAATTCATTTTCTATTTTGCGACCATCCAGCTCTCCCATTCGGAAATATTATTCGCCCCCATAGAAGGATACCATCTTGAATGCCATAATATGATGCAATCTATTGTTTTACCAGGTCAGTGAAAATTCTACAAGCTCCGGTGTTTCCGGTTTTCCAATCAAAGGCTCTTTTCTATCCAGAGCAGAAAGCAGATCCATTTCTTTTTCAGAAAGTGAAAAATCAAAAATGTCAATATTTTCACAAATATGTTCCGGCTGCGTGCTTCTTGGAATCACGGCAATTCCTTTTTGTGTCAGGAAGCGGAGCAGAATCTGTGCGGGTGTCTTATGGTATTTCTCCGCAAGGGAAATTACCACCGGTTCCTGATACATCTCATTTCTATTGCCCTGTCCAAGAGGAGCATATGCCATGTGAGCCACCTGCTTTTTATCCATCCAGCTGCGCTCAAGACTGCGTTGACAATAGAGATTGGTTTCGATTTGATTGACCGCCGGAATCACTTTATTATAGGCAATCAAATCAAGAAGCTGGTCCGGTTCAAAGTTAGAGACGCCAATAGCCCGGATTTTGCCGGCATCATAAAGAG
>JBNMJI010000080.1:0-7779 GCA_050873725.1 Roseburia sp. | reverse complement strand
GGATAAAGGTTATTCCGCAGCCTGGCTGCATCATAAGGGCAGAAACAAGCATCATATGGAATACTGGATTGATTACGGACCGGAGAAATGCGCCGGAATCACCGGAATGAAGATGCCGACAAAATATGTGGTTGAGATGTTTATTGACCGGGTGGCAGCAAGTAAAAATTACCAGAGAGAAAAATATACCGACGATAGTCCGCTGGCTTATTATGAGCATGGAAAGCAGTATCATATTATTCATGAGGAATCAAGAGAGCTTTTAGAGCGCCTTCTTCATATGCTGGCAGAACGCGGTGAAGAAGAGACTTATGCATATATTCGATATGAAGTATTGAAAAATAAAAGAAAGAAGGATAAATAAATGTTAGACGGAAAGAAGATTTTATATAGTGGAATGCAGGCAACAGGAATTCTTACCCTTGGAAATTATTTGGGAGCATTGAAAAACTGGGTAAATCTTACAGATGAGTATGAATGCATCTATGGTGTTATGGATTTACATTCCCTCACCTTAAGACAGGTACCGGCAGAGTTCCGTAAAAATGCACGTTCTCTTTATGCATTATATGTAGCTGCAGGATTAGACCCGGAGAAGAACTGTATTTATTATCAGTCCCATGTATCCGGACATGCTGAATTAAGCTGGATATTAGGCTGCTTTACCTATATGGGAGAGCTGAACCGTATGACACAGTTTAAGGACAAGGCTGCAAAACATGCAGATAATATCAATGCAGGTCTTTATACCTATCCGGTATTAATGGCAGCAGACATTTTACTGTATCAGGCAGATGTGGTTCCGGTTGGTGTAGACCAGAAACAGCATCTTGAAATTACCAGAAATATTGCACAGCGTTTTAATGCTATTTACGGAGATGTCTTTACAATTCCGGAAGCATATATCGGAAAAACAGGAGCAAAGATTATGAGTCTGCAGGAGCCGGAGAAGAAGATGTCAAAGTCCGATGAGAATCCGAATGCAACCATCCGTCTTTTGGATGATAAAGATACGGTTATCCGCAAATTTAAACGTGCAGTAACCGACTCCGGCAGTGAGATTGTATATCGTGAGGATAAGCCGGGTATCAGCAACCTGATTGATATTTATGGCTGTGTAACTGGTAAAACAAGGGAAGAAATTGAAAAAGAATTTGATGGAAAAGGTTATGGTGATTTCAAACTGGCAGTAGGAGAAGCGGTTGCTGCAGAATTAGAGCCTTTGCAGAAACGCTATCAGGAACTGATGGCAGATAAGGCTTATCTTGACAGCATGATTAAGATGAATGACGAAAAAGCAGCTTATTATTCCAATAAGACCTTACGCAAGGTACAGAAGAAAGTAGGTCTTACAGAAAGAATCCGCTAATTTGAAAATATATTGTTCAGATTTTTAACATGAAATTCAGGGAACAGCATTTGCATATCGGCAGAAAGTGGAGCCGTAAAGCAGAGCTGTTCCTTTGTAATTGGATGCTCAAATTCTAACTGGCAGGCATGAAGTGCCTGCCTTTTTACGAAGGAAAAATCCGGATTATAAAGGAAATCTCCGATTAAAGGATAGCCAAGGTAACTCATATGGACACGAATCTGGTGAGTTCTTCCGGTATCAAGTCGTAAAGCAATAAGGGAGAGCGCGTTTCCCGGCAGTATTTCTTTCGTGGCCAGTCTGCGATAGTGGGTACAGGCATATTCGCCATGTTCAAAATCTACCTGACGCTCTAATACAGAGCCTTCTTTTCTTCCGATTGGTGCAGTAATGGTACCGGATTCCGGGGTAATACCGCGGACGATAGCAAGGTAGGTGCGGTGGATTTTCCGTTCATTCATCTGTCTGCCTAAGATTCCACCACTGAGGCTGTGTTTTGCAAGGACTGTGATTCCAGTGGTATCTTTATCCAGCCGGTTGATGCAGCGGAAAGGACCGGACTCATTTTTACTGCCCAGATAATAAAAGACAGCATTGGCGAGGGTATGCTTGTAATGTGTCATAGAAGGGTGGACAGGCATATGAGCCGGTTTGTTGATCACGAGAATATCTTCATCTTCATAGAGGATGGAAAGGGGAATGTTTTCCGGCGCAGGATAGGTTTCCGGCATGGATTCTTCTAAAATAATTTTTAATTTATCGGAAGTTTTCAGCCGGTCGCTGCTATGACCAGCCTCTCCGTTTCGGAAAAGAACATCTTCGGTGCGGAAAAGATGTGCCCGGAGTCCCTTTGGATATCCTTTTTCTGTGAGAAATTCTCTTATGGTGAAGTTTTCATATTCATTTGTTATGGTATAGTCTAATATTCGTTTCATAAGGATGATTATAAAGGAAAAGGGGACAGAAGAAAAGAAGAGAAATAAAGATTCAAAAAAGAGGAAAGGCACGAAGAACCTGACCGGGGCATAGAATATAATAAATCGCTTTTTAAGGGTGCTGTATTGAAAACATTTTTATCTCCGTTGACCATACAGGAAGAGAAGCAATATTTAAAACAGCTTGGGGAAGGCAGCCTTGAAGCAAAACATATTCTGATAGAACATAATATGCGTCTGGTAGCACATGTGGTAAAAAAATATCAGAATGTGGAAGAGGATATGGAAGATTTAATATCGATTGGAACCATTGGACTGATTAAAGCAATCGATACCTTCCGGGTGGAAAAAGGAAATAAGCTGGCAACTTATGCGGCAAGATGCATTGAAAATGAACTTCTGATGTATTTGCGCAGTAAGCGTAAAATTGCCAGGGAAGTGTCTCTTTATGAGCCAATCGGAACCGATAAAGAGGGAAATCAGATACATTTACTGGATATTGTGGAGCATAACGAACCGGATGTGGTAGAGCAGATGGAGTATGATAAAAATGTGAAGACCTTATATGAAATACTGCCCCGGGTACTAAACAGGCGGGAACAGATTATCATCAATCTGCGCTATGGCTTAAAAACGGACTGTCCGGTAACACAGAAGGAGATTGCAAAGAACTTAAATATCTCAAGGTCTTATGTTTCAAGGATTGAAAAAAAGGCATTGGAGAAGCTGAAAGTTTATTTTGAAAAAGATTATAATTATTAAATTTTTATAATGTGTCAAATTAGTATTTGAAAAGGATGGATTTCATGATATGATGAGTCCATCTTTTTTATCGAAATAATAATGAATAACCCGTTTTTGGGGCAATTCATATAACCTGCAGAGTTCTTCTGCACAAATTTCCCAGACAAATAGAAATTTACAAAAAGAAAGGTGAAATTCAATGTACAGTATTGTATCAACGGCAATCGTGCGTGGCATAGAAAGCATTCCTATCCGTGTGGAAGCAGATGTGACGGACGGTATGCCGATGTTTGAAATGGTAGGATTCTTATCGGCAGAAGTGCGGGAGGCAAGAGAGCGGGTGCGGACGGCTCTTAAAAATTGCGGCTATCGACTGCCGCCAAAACGGATTACGATTAATCTCTCACCGGCATATGTAAGAAAATCCGGCTCGTCTTTTGATTTACCGGTGGCAGTGGCGGTGCTTGCGGCAATGGGGATAATTCCAAAGGACAGACTGGAACAGCTTCTGATTGTAGGAGAAGTCGGGCTGGATGGAAGAATAAAACCAATTCATGGCGTATTGCCCATCGTGACAAAGGCAGCGCAGGAGCGGGTGGGCGCCTGTATGGTGCCACTGGAAAATGCAAAGGAAGCGGCATTGGTAAAAGGCATCCGCCTGTTTGGCGTAAGCACTTTGGAGGAAGTGATAAAGGGCTTTAATGGCGAATTGGATTTTTGGGAGCCGGAAAAAGAAGAAATCGGATATGAGAGAGCTGCTAAGAGAAAAGAAGAACCGGATTTTTCGGAAATTAATGGACAGCAGTTTGTGAAAAGAGCCTGTGAGATTGCAGTAAGCGGCAGGCATAATCTTCTGATGATTGGACCGCCGGGGGCAGGGAAAACCATGATTGCAAGGAGAATTCCAGGCATTTTGCCGGATATGACAGAAGAAGAGGCACTGGAGGTGACGAAAATTTACAGTGTAAGGGGACTTCTGACGGAAAATGAGGCATGGATGGCAGAACGTCCTTTCCGCAATCCACATCATACCATAACACCACAGGGTCTGGCAGGTGGTGGAATAGTTCCGGGACCAGGAGAAATCAGCCTTGCCCACCACGGTGTGCTCTTTTTAGATGAGCTTGCAGAGTTCCGGCGGGAAACCTTGGAGATTTTAAGGCAGCCTATGGAAGAGCAATGTGTAAAGCTTGCAAGGCTTGCAGGAAATTATGAATTTCCTGCAGATTTTATGCTGGTGGCAGCTATGAATCCCTGCCGGTGCGGCTATTATCCGGATTTGAACCGCTGTCATTGTACAAAAGGAATGGTGGAGCAGTATTTAAAGAAAATCAGCCAGCCTCTGTTAGACAGAATCGATATCTGTGTAGAGACGAAGCGTGTGGAATATCAGGATTTAATCAAAGAAAATCCGAATCAGGAGAATTCGGCAGAAATCCGGAAGCGGGTGGTCGCAACGATGGAACGGCAGCAGCAACGGTTCGCTGGAACTAACATCCGTTATAACAGCAGGATTCCGGCGGCACTGCTGACAAAATATTGCAGATTATCGACAAAACAGAAACAGTATATGGAAAACATTTATCAGAAGCTGGAATTGACTGCCCGGTCTTATCATAGGATATTGCGGGTGGCAAGAACCATTGCAGATATGGACGGCTCAGAGGAAATCTTAACCAGACATTTAAGCGAGGCAGTCTGTTACCGGAATGTAGATAAGAAATTCTGGGAGGGGTAAGCAGCATGAAATATAAATACTGGCTGGCGTGCATGGCTCAGATGGCAGAAAATATTGGGACTGGAAAAGTGGAAAAGATGTTTACCTTTGCCGGAAGCGCAAGGAGCTTATATGACATGCCAGAAAAGGACTTATTGCAGATTCCGGGACTCTTAGAATCGGATGTGAAGTCTGTTCTTACCTATAAAAAAGTATGGGATTTAGAAAAAGCGTGGGAGAAGTTAAAAAGAAGCGGACTTCATCTGGTGACAAGAGAGGACGCGGAATATCCGAAACGGCTTTTGCATATCAATAAGCCACCTTATGGAATCTTTTATAAGGGCAGTCTGCCACCGGAAGGAAAGAAGAGCATTGCCATTGTGGGAGCAAGAAGATGCAGCGAATACGGACGTTATTATGCAAAACATCTGGCAGAACTGGCAGCAAAAGCAGACTGTATCATAATCAGCGGACTGGCGGCAGGAATTGACGGAGCAGCCCACAGTGGTGCCATAGCAGCAGAGGGAGAAACTTATGCTGTTATGGGATGCGGGGCAGATTATTGCTATCCCAGACAGAATCAGAGTCTCTATCAGACCATGACACAAAAAGGCGGAGTTCTATCTGAATACATGCCGGAAACAAAGCCTTTGGGAAAACTGTTCCCACAACGGAACCGGTTAATCAGCGGCCTTTCAGATGTGGTAGTTGTAATAGAAGCAAAGGAGCGGAGCGGTTCCCTGATTACGGCAGATTTTGCCCTGGAGCAGGGAAAAGATATTTATGCACTTCCGGGACGTGTTGGAGATGATCTAAGTGGAGGCTGTAACCGGCTGATACGGCAGGGTGCAGGCATCATTGTATCTTCGGAGGAATGGCTTAAGGATATGGAAATTGACCTTGCCAATATAGTGGTTCCAAATGCTTTTTCAAAAAAGGTACTTGAAAAAGATGAGGGGGTGGTGTATAGTGTTCTCGATTTGCAACCGAAAAGTGCCCAGCAGATTTTGGAAGAAACAAAGCTTCCGGTAGACCGGATGTGTGAAGTGCTGCTGACACTGGAAAATGCAGGTTTTATCAAAGAAGTATATAAGAATTATTATATAAAAATGCATGAATAACCGCATAAAGAGAACAAAATGAAGGAGCAGGGTTATGGCTAAATATCTTGTTATTGTTGAGTCACCGGCAAAAGTTAAAACAATTAAAAAGTTTCTGGGGAAGAATTATGAAGTGGATGCATCCAATGGACATGTAAGAGATTTGCCAAAGAGTACATTAGGCTTTGATGCAGAACACGGATTTGAACCAAAGTATATTACCATTCGGGGAAAAGGTGATGTGCTTGCAAAATTAAGAAAAGAAGTAAAAAAAGCAGATGTCATTTATCTCGCAACTGACCCGGACCGTGAGGGAGAAGCAATTTCCTGGCATTTATACCAGGCACTGAATCTGGCAAATACTGATAAAAAGGTTTACCGGATCAGTTTCAATGAGATTACCAAGAATGCAGTAAAGACCTCTTTGAAAAATCCAAGGGACATCGATATGGATTTGGTAAATGCCCAGCAGGCACGCCGTATGTTAGACCGTATGGTGGGTTACCGGATCAGCCCATTATTGTGGGCAAAGGTAAAAAGAGGCTTAAGTGCAGGCCGTGTACAGTCTGTAGCATTGCGCTTGATCTGTGACCGGGAAAGCGAAATCAATGCATTTATACCGGAAGAGTACTGGACTTTAGATGCCAGCCTGAAAGTAAAAGGTGAGAAGAAACCGTTAACTGCAAAGTTTTACGGAACAGCAAAAGAAAAAATGAATATCACCTCAAGAGAACAGGCAGATGCTATTATGGCAGAGCTTGAAAAAGAAAAATTTGCCGTAACAGATGTGAAAAAAGGTGAACGTAATAAAAAGGCTCCACAGCCGTTTATCACCAGTACCTTACAGCAGGAAGCATCCAAGGTATTGAATTTCTCCACACAGAAAACCATGCGTTTGGCACAGCAGTTATACGAAGGTGTGGATGTAAAGGGAATCGGAACTGTCGGTCTGATTACTTACTTAAGAACAGATTCTGTCCGTATTTCAGAAGAAGCAGATGCTATGGCACGCAGCTTTATCGCAGAGCAGTATGGTGAAAATTATGTTTCTTCCCATGTACAGGAAAAGAAGAGCAGTAACAAGATTCAGGATGCCCATGAAGCAATCCGTCCGTCTGATATTACAAGAACACCGGTAATGGTAAAGGAATCTTTATCCAGAGACCAGTTCCGTCTGTACCAGTTAATCTGGAACCGTTTTACCGCAAGCCGTATGAGCGATGCAAAATATGAGACCACATCCGTAAAAATCGGTGCAGGAAAATACTGCTTTACCGTAGCAGCATCCAAGCTTGTATTTGAAGGATTTATGTCAGTATATACCAATGAAGATGAGGAAAAGAGCACACAGAATGTGATGCTTAAGTCTATTGATAAGGATACGGAATTAAGCTTTGATGCCTGGGATGAAAAGCAGCATTTTACACAGCCACCGGCACATTATACAGAAGCTTCTCTTGTAAAAGCACTGGAAGAACGTGGAATTGGAAGACCAAGTACCTATTCTCCGACCATTACCACAATTCTTGCAAGAAGATATGTGATTAAGGAAAATAAGAATCTTTATGTGACCGAACTTGGCGAGGCGGTAAATTCCATTATGACAGAAGCCTTCTCCAGTATTGTAGATGAGCATTTTACTGCAAATATGGAGTCGCTGCTGGACAGCGTGGAAGAGGGAACCGTAAACTGGAAGACCGTAGTAAGCAATTTCTATCCGGATTTGGATGAAGCAGTAAAGCAGGCAGAAAAAGATCTGGAAAAAGTACAGATTGCAGATGAAGTAACCGATGTGATCTGTGAAGAATGCGGCAGAAATATGGTAATCAAATACGGTCCGCATGGTAAATTCTTAGCGTGTCCTGGATTTCCGGAGTGCCGCAATACCAAACCGTATTTTGAGAAGATTGGTGT
>JBNMJI010000079.1:0-7876 GCA_050873725.1 Roseburia sp. | reverse complement strand
CTCTCCATGTTTCCGTAAAGAAAAAGGAGCACATGGTATTGAAGAACGTGGTGTATATCGTATCCACCAGTTTGAGAAGCAGGAAATGATTGTTGTATGTAAGCCGGAAGAGTCCAAAGAGTGGTATGACAAGCTCTGGAAGAATACCGTAGATTTGTTCCGCAGCTTAGATATTCCGGTACGTACCCTTGAGTGCTGTTCCGGAGACTTAGCAGACTTGAAAGTGAAATCCTGTGACGTAGAAGCATGGTCTCCACGTCAGAAGAAATACTTCGAAGTAGGAAGCTGCTCTAACTTAGGCGATGCACAGGCAAGAAGACTGAAAATCCGTGTTAAAGGCAAGGATGGAAATAAATATTTCGCACATACCTTAAATAATACTGTAGTTGCACCACCTCGTATGCTGATTGCGTTCTTAGAGAACAACCTCAATGCGGACGGAAGCGTAAATATTCCAAAGGCATTGCAGCCATATATGGGTGGAAAAGAAAAACTGATTCCACTGGATTAATAGAAAATAAGAATTTTGGAAACTGATTTTGAAAAAATAAGTTTCAAATAGTGAGAAAATCAAAAGAAACAGGAAACTGTGTTTTGTGTATAAAATTCACAAGACACAGTTTCTTTTTTGCGAAGAACTATTGTGAAAAGTGTGATAATTATTGATAAAAATAACCGGATATTGTATAATATATACAAATATTGTAATGAATCACGGCAAAAAACAACCTGTGAGGGGAGCAATACAGGTATCATACAAAGGAGGGGCACATGGCAGAACCAAGAGAATTGATTCTGAAACTTGGTCAGAAGATTACAGACCGAATCGGAGTAAAAGTTACGGAAAATGACCCGGAATACTGGGGCTTGGCAAGTGTAGTGACGGATGAGATGGCAGAAGTTGCACTGGCAATGAAAGTCAGAGTACCGGTTACCGCAGCAGAAGTAGCAAAGAAATGTAAGAAGAGCGTAGAGCGGACCGAAGAACTCTTAGAAGAAATGAGTGTCATTGGAGTCATTGAGTACAACTGGGAGAACGAAGACCATCACAAACAGTATGTACTTCCAATGTTCGTACCGGGATGCGCAGAATTCATGGTAATGAACAAAGAGCAGGTGGAAGAGCATACAGAAATCGCAGATTTCTTTGAGCAGATGGCAAGACTTCCACTGGAGAAAGTAACACCGATGGTTCCGCTGGGTGGAGCAGGAATCGGAATGCATGTTATTCCGGTAGAGAAAGCAATCCCGGCAAACCAGCAGTCGGCAAGCGTGGAGCATATTTCCCACTGGCTCAATAAATATGATAAATATTCCGTTGGCGCATGTTCCTGCAGACGGCAACAGCGAATCCGTGGGGAGGGAACCGGAGACTTAGAGGATGATTTATGTATTGGTGTCGGTGATATGGCAGATTACTGTGTAGAGACCGGAAAGGGCCGTTACATTGATTATGATGAAGTAATGGAGATTCTGCAGCGTGCAGAGGATAATGGCTATGTCCATCAGATTACCAATATTGATGGAGAAGATAAAATCTTTGCAATCTGTAACTGTGCAGTCGGTGTATGTAATGCATTGCGTACATCCCAGCTTTTCAACACACCGAATATGTCACGCTCCGCATACCGTGCCAGCGTAGAGCCGGAGAAATGTGTAGCCTGCGGAAGATGTGTAGAGTACTGTCCGGCTGGTGCAGCAAAGCTCGGACAGAAATTATGCACCAAAGATGGCGGGCATATTACCTATCCGCAGCAGGAGCTTCCGGATACCACCAAGTGGGGACCGGAAAAATGGAATCCAAATTACAGGGATGATAACCAGATTAACTGTTATGACACCGGTACCGCACCATGTAAGACAGCATGTCCGGCACATCTTCCGGTACAGGGATATATTAAAATGGCATCTCAGGGAAGATATCTGGATGCATTGAAGCTGATTAAGACGGAGAATCCGTTCCCGGCAGTATGTGGAGCAATCTGTAACCGCCGCTGCGAAGATGCATGTACCAGGGGAACCATTGACAAGGCAGTAGCTATTGATGAAATCAAGAAATTCATTGCGGAACAGGAGCTCCATGCAGAGAAGCGTTATATTCCACCAATGTTGAATTATTCCGGAAAGCCTTTTGAGGAGAAGGTAGCAGTAATCGGAGCAGGACCGGCAGGGATGTCAGCCGCATTCTATTTAAAGAAAATGGGTTATCCGGTTACTGTGTTTGAAAAAGAAAAAAGACCGGGTGGTATGCTGATGAATGGTATTCCATCTTTCCGTCTGGAAAAAGATGTGATCAATGCAGAAATCGATGTGCTGCGCGAGATGGGGGTAGAATTCAAGTGCGGCGTAGAAGTTGGCGAGGACATTACCATAGCACAGCTGCGTGAACAGGGGTATAAAGCATTTTACATAGCAATTGGTGCACAGGGCGGACGTATGACCGGAGTACCGGGAGAAGACGCCGTAGGCGTAGAAACCGGAGTAGACTTCTTGCGTCGTGTCAATTTAAATGAAGAAGGCGTGAAATTATCCGGCAAGACCGTAGTAATCGGTGGAGGAAATGTAGCAGTAGACGTCGCAAGAACCGCACTTCGTACCGGATCTTCCGATGTATCCATGTTCTGCCTGGAATCAAGAGATATTATGCCGGCAGCCGATGATGAGGTGGCAGAGGCAGAAGAAGAGGGCATTGTGGTAAATAATTCCTGGGGACCAAAGGAAATCCTTACCGAGAATGGCAAAGTAACCGCAGTGGTATTCAAAAAATGTATCTCTGTACTGGATGAGAATAAACGGTTTTCACCAAAATATGACGAAGAAGAATTATTAACCGTTCCTTGTGACCAGGTATTATTATCCATTGGACAGTCCATTAAGTGGGGGGCTTTATTAGAAGGAACCAGAGTGGAATTTAATCCGAACGGAACCTTAAAGGCAGACCCGGTAACATACCAGACTGCAGAGCCGGATATTTTTACCGGAGGAGATAACTATACCGGACCAAGATTTGCTATTGATGCTATTGCAGCAGGAAAAGAAGGCTGTGTATCTATTCACCGTTTTGTCCATGAAGGACAGAGCCTTACTTTGGGACGTAATAGAAGACAGTTCATTGAGCTGGATAAAGACAATATTAAAGTTGAGACCTTTGACAATGCAAAACGTCAGGTGCCGGGACATAAGGCTGGAGATGCAAAGCATACCTTCCGTGATTTACGAAGCACCTTTACCGAGGAGCAGGTACAGAAGGAAGCAAACCGCTGCTTAGGCTGTGGTGCTACCGTAGTAGACCCGAATAAGTGTATCGGCTGTGGAATCTGTACAACGAAGTGCGAATTTGATGCCATCCACTTAAGCCGTGACCTGCCGGATGCAAGCCGCATGGTAAAATCAGAAGACAAGTTAAAGGCAATCTTCCCATATATGTTAAAGCGTGAGATTAAGATTAAATTCAAAGGCAGGAAGAAATAAAAAGCAGGATGTGAGTGTATGCATGAACTGGGAATTATCATTCATATTTCCAAAACATTAAAGGAAGTAGCAGAAGAAAATGAAGTGACGAAGATAGGTTCTGTTACTCTGGAAATTGGAGAAGTCAGCGGAATTGTCCCGGAATACCTTTTAGACTGCTGGGACTATTACCGGAAGAAATCGGACCTGTTATCGGAATCGGAATTGCGTATCGAGACGCTTCCGGCGGTAACCATGTGCGAGAATTGCAAAAAAACTTATCCGACTGTAAAATTCGGCAGACAATGTCCGTACTGTAAGAGTGATGACACCTATCTGCTGACGGGAAATGAATGCAGTATCAAAGAAATGGAGGCCTGCTGAGGCAGGCTTTCGGATAAAATATTTATCAAAGAAAGAAGGGGTTAAAATGTTGTTTCATGTTTATGGAGGAAATGGAATTTATCAGTGGATTGCCATGCTGGCAGTCTTAGCCGGACTTATTTTATTAAATGAGTTTGCAAGAAGAACCAAGTTTGGTGGACTTATGATGTTTGGAATTATTCCGCTGGCACTTACCGTTTACTTTGTTGTAATTGCAGTATGCGCAGGACAGGGCGTAGAATGGGCAGTAAATAACCAGACACATCTTTATATGAATGGATGGTTCCATTATGCAAAACTGTATGCAGCACTTGCCGGATGTATCGGCTTTATGATGATTAAGTATGAATGGGGTATTGGAAAGAAACAGTGGTTCCGCGCATTCCCATTTGTAATCGTAGCAATTAATATTTTGATTGCAGTAGCCAGCGATTTCGAATCCGCAATCAACGGCTGGTATTCCTGGTGGTTATCTTCCGAAGATGTATGGCTTTATGGTGGCTGGCACAATGTAATGAACGGAATCGCAGGAATCTTAAATATCCTTTGCATGACAGGCTGGTGGAAAGTATATTCCTCCAAGGACAAGAAGGATATGATCTGGCCGGATATGATCTGGGTTTACATTGTAGTATATGATATCTGGAACTTCGCTTATACCTACAATTGTCTGCCAACCCACTCCTGGTTCTGTGGTGTAGCACTGCTTTTAGCACCTACTATTGCAGCATTAATCTGGAACAAGGGTGGCTGGATTATGAACCGTGCAAATACACTGGCAATCTGGTGTATGTTTGCCCAGATTTTTCCACTGTTTCAGGAGACTACTGCCGATGGAACAACCTATTATCCATGGGCAACCGTTTCCAGACAGTATGCAGACGGAACGGTAAATGGCATTGTAGCAGGAACTTCGAACAACGCAGATCCGACCGCAATGACCATCGTCAGCGCACTGGCACTGATTGTAAATGCAATTGCATTAGGATATATCATTTACAAATCTGTAAAGAATAAGAAGAATCCGTATACCAACGAAGTATTTACAGACTTCAAGTATTACAAGGATGCACTGGCAAGAGCAGATGTGAAATAAGACATAATTGAGGAACTGGAAATGAAAGTAATTGAAGTAAAAAGAAGTATATTTGAAAATAATGATAAGGATGCTGCCAGTTTAAGAGAGCAGTTAAAAGGAGAGAAAACTTTTCTTTTAAATCTGATGTCCTCACCGGGAAGCGGCAAGACCTCTACTCTGGTGCCAACAGTCAACGAACTGTTAAAGGACTACCGGGTAGGTGTCATGGAAGCAGACATTGATTTCGATGTAGATGCATGGACGATTGCAGATAAGACCAAGGCAAAGGTTGTGCAGCTTCATACCGGTGGCATGTGCCATCTGGATGCTGATATGACCAGACAGGGCTTGAAGGAGCTTGGCACCGAGGACGTAGACATTGCCATTCTTGAAAATGTAGGAAACCTTGTCTGCCCGGCAGAATTTGATACCGGAGCAGTGAAGAATGCAATGATTTTGTCCGTACCGGAAGGACACGACAAGCCATTGAAATATCCATTAATCTTTACCGTATGTGATGCCCTTATCATCAACAAGATTGACGTACTGCCATATTTTGATTTTGATATGGACAAGGTAAAGGAGTATGCATGGAAACGGAATCCGAATCTTAAAATATTTCCAATCTCCGCAAAGACCGGAGAAGGAATGGAAGAATGGTACTCCTGGTTGAAAGAAGAAGCAGATAAATGGATAAAATAAAGCATCCTTTTGGGTGAGAAAACAGCCGGAAATATCACAAAAAATCTAACAAAAGAACTAAAAAGTAATTAATTGATTAAAAAATGCCCTTGCAATAGGGATGAAAAAGTGCTATAGTCCTAGCTGTAGACGAAGATGTCAAAAACACGAAAACGTGTTTTTGGCATCTTTTTTTTATGCGAGTAGAGAGAAAAAATCTGCGAGAAAAGAAGGAGCCAGGCTTGCCTGAGAGAGCTTCTTTTCTCAGCAGATTTTGGCGAGCACCGCGCATAAAGAGTTTCTCAAGTGAAAAGAAGGAGGATTAGATATGAATACTGGAGACACAGCTTTTATGCTGATTGCAACAGCACTTGTGTTTTTTATGACACCGGGACTTGCATTTTTCTATGGAGGTCTTGTACGAAGAAAGAATGTATGTAACACAATGATGGCATGCGTGGCAATTATGGGATTGTCGGTGGTACTTTGGACACTGTTTGGTTATTCTCTTGCATTTGGTGGCAACCACGGAGGAATCATCGGAGATTTCCGTTGGATAGCCTTAAATGGTGTGGGCTGGGAGGCAGGACCTTATGCAGATACCATTCCACATCTTGTATTCTGTGCATTCCAGATGATGTTTGCCATGATTACACCGGCACTGATTACCGGTTCTTTAGTAGGAAGAATGAAGTTTAAAGCACTGTTTCTCTTTGTAGCATTGTGGTCCTTTGTTGTATATTATCCGCTGGCACATATGGTCTGGGGAGAAGGTGGACTTTTAGCAGCCATTGGTTCTGTTGATTTTGCCGGAGGAGATGTGGTACATATCAGTTCCGGAATCAGTGCATTGGTTCTGGCAATGATACTTGGAAGAAGACGTGGCTATGAGCAGGTAACTTATCGTATTCACAATATCCCGTTTGTTGTATTGGGAGCATCACTGTTATGGTTTGGCTGGTTTGGATTTAACGCAGGAAGTGCACTGGCAGCTGACGGACTGGCAGCACATGCATTTATGACATCTGCAATTTCTGCAGCATCAGCCTTATTATCCTGGATGTTTATAGATGTTATGAAAGAAGGAAAGCCAACCCTGGTAGGCGCATCTACCGGACTTGTGGTAGGACTTGTGGCAATTACACCGGGTGCAGGATTTGTTCCAATCTGGTCAGCATTTATTATCGGAGCTTTGGTCAGTCCGATTTGTTACTTCGGAGTTGCACTTATTAAGAAGAAACTGAAAATCGATGATGCACTGGATGCTTTCGGATGCCATGGAATCGGCGGTATCTGGGGCGGAATTGCTACCGGAATTTTTGCACAGAAATCCATTAACAGTACTGCAAAATGGGATGGACTGGTATTTGGAGATTACCGTCTTTTCTTAGCTCAGATTGAAGGAATTTTAATTACGATTGTAATTGCAGTAGTTGGCACCTTACTTTGTGTAGCAGTGGTAAGAATCTTTACACCGCTTCGTGTAAGCTTAAAAGAAGAACAGCTTGGACTGGATGTAACCCAGCATGGCGAAAATGCTTACCCAAGCTTCAATGGATTAGACCAGTAGGATAGAAAAGGAGATAATCAGATATGATGATTAAAATAGATGCAATTGTGCGGGAAGAAAAATTCGAAGACGTAAAAGCAGCATTAAATGCCATCGGAGTCAACGGTATTACTGTATCGCAGGTTATGGGCTGTGGCGTGCAGAGAGGATATAAAGAAATTGTCCGAGGCATGGAAGTGGCAGTGCAGATGCTTCCGAAAATCAAATTTGAAATCGTGGTATCTTCGGAAGAATGGGAGCAAAAGACCATCGAAGCCATCCAGAAGGCGGCCTTTACCGGAGAGGTCGGCGATGGCAAAATCTTCAGTTATGAGATTCGCTCCGCCCAGAAAATCCGTACCGGCGAGACAGGATACGACGCACTACAGAGCAACGATTAATTGTGGTGGATAGATGGATTATACGATTACACCAGAGAGTAGATATTTTTTAATTACAGAAAAAAATAAATTGCACCGTCCGTTGGGCGGGATGTCTTTTAAAAACAGTTAGAGGGACATGGAATTTCGTTTATTATCTGGCAATGCCGGCACATGGAAGTGCCGGCAAGGCGCATTTGAGCAGGGATGTGAATATGCGCCGGTTGCCGGAAAAAACAGGATATAACCCGAAATTCCCAGTCCCTCTTGCTGTTTTTATGTGACATCCATCCCAACGAACAGTGTAATTTATTTGAATCTGATAGTGAGAAAAAACAGCCACTAATGGATCGG
>JBNMJI010000078.1:0-7894 GCA_050873725.1 Roseburia sp. | reverse complement strand
TCATGTCTGTCTGCTTTTGTCAACAACTTTTTTTATTTTTTTGATTCTTATTTTCCGCCGCATCAGGTGTTCCCTGCGCGGTGGAGTTTTATAATAGCACGTCATTTTCGGGATGTCAACACGATTTTGCCATATTTATTAAAGTAGGTCATTTGTCGTTTTTTATCTAAATTGTTTGAATTGTGTGTTCAATTCATTTTTCTTTGGATAAAATATAGCGGATGGCATCCTGTACGTTGCTGACACCTACTACATTTATATTTGGATTCTTCTTTAATCCTGCTTTACATACTTCAGGAAGAATGCAGGTAGTAAAGCCCAGCTTCTCTGCTTCCTGCACACGCTGCGCCGCCATACTGACCGCACGTACTTCACCACTTAATCCCACTTCACCGAAGCAGATAGTCTTCTCATCAATTGGAACATCTTTATAGCTGGATACAATTGCCAGCACAATTCCCAAATCGATTGCCGGTTCATTCATGCGGATACCTCCGGCAATATTTACATATGCATCACAGGAACTTAAAGACAGTCCCAGTCTCTTTTCCAATACCGCCATCAAAAGATTGACCCTGTTATAATCCGTTCCTGCAGCTGTTCTTCTTGGCATTCCAAAATTACTGTGGCATACCAGTGCCTGTATTTCCAAAAGAATCGGGCGGGTTCCTTCCATGGAACATGCCACCACAGAACCGGATGCTCCTTCCGGCTTCCCACTCAACATATATTCCGAAGGATTCTCTACTTCCCTTAACCCTTCGTTGCACATTTCAAATACACCTATTTCATTGGTGGAACCGAAACGATTCTTCACACCACGCAATATGCGATATGCCGCATGACGGTCACCTTCAAAATACAATACAGTATCTACCATGTGTTCTAACACGCGGGGGCCTGCCACAACACCCTCTTTGGTCACATGACCGACTATAAAAATAGAAATGCCCAGTCCCTTTGCAATCTGCATCAGAACTCCGGTTGCTTCCCGGACCTGTGAAACACTTCCTGGTGCTGATGTAACATTTTCATTATACATAGTCTGAATAGAGTCAATGACCACAATCTCCGGTTTGGTTCTGCTAATCACTTCTTTGATGGTATCGAGATTTGTCTCGCAAAGAAGTGATAAAGTATCACCAAACTCTCCGATACGCTCCGCACGAATCTTTATCTGCTGCAGAGATTCCTCTCCCGAAATATACAATACTTCTGTCTTCTGCTTTGAAAGATTCCGACACACCTGTAAAAGCAGTGTGGATTTTCCAATTCCCGGATCACCGCCTACTAAAACAAGGGAACCTTTTACGATTCCACCACCCAAAACCCGGTCTAACTCTTTTAATCCGGTGGTCAGCCGCTCTTCCTGCCCTGTTTTAATATCTGCAATTTTTACAACTTCTGCTTTTGCTGCTTCCTTCCGCACTTTTGCAGGTGCTGATTTATCTATCACTTCTTCTACAAATGTATTCCACTCGCCGCATCCCGGGCACTGTCCCATCCATTTGGATGATTCATAGCCACAGTCCTGGCAGAAAAATACGGTTGCTTTTCCCTTTGCCATCTATTTTCCCCCTTGTTCTTGCAATAACTGTCTTTCTTATTACCTAACTGTCTTTCTTATTACCGGCAACTACGAGAAACACGCTTTGCGAGCTACTCGCGTAAATTAGTAAAAAGAGAACCCAATCCGCTGGAATTGGATTCTCTTTCTTATCATCTTATTGGTGTATCCTATTTATACTCTGGATACTTTTACTGCAACCGGAGTCTCCGGGTCTAATTCTACACTAAGGGTTAATTTTCCACCTAAATTGGTCTTCATCTGACCAATTGATTTTCCTGCTACAAATACATCATACTCTGTCTCTTCCATTAAGCCAAGTGTAATCTCTGCATCTTCCGGTCCTTCTACTTCAAATTCCACACCGTTTTCAGATGCTGCCATATTTGTAACTGCAGTTCCCGGAACAGATTCATATACAAACATTCCATTTCTCTCTAATTTGGTAATCTCACGAAATGTCTTAACTTTGTACAAATCTCCCGCATGTTCAAAATTGTCCAGTTTGGATTTTGCTCCCAGTGTATAATCTCCAAAACTGATTGTTCCATTTGCTTCTGAACGAATTAATTCTGCAACTACAGCCATTTTTTATCCTCCTATAAGCCATTATCCCAAGATGGCTTTTTCGTAAATTTTATGAAAATATTATAGCTTATCTCGACACATTTTTCCAGTTATTTTGATGAATTCACGACGGTTTTTATTTCCTTTTTTACCATGCGGATTTCTACATCATCCCCCGGCTTGATTTTGCCGGATAAAATCTCTTCTGCCAGCATATCTTCTATCTGTGTCTGTATCATACGGCGCAACGGTCTTGCTCCATATTTCGGATTATATGCCTTCTCGGCAATGTATCCTTTCACGCTGCCGGTTATAGTCAGATGAATACCCATCTGTTTTTCGCACCGGTCAATTAAAGATTTACTCAAAATGGTGACAATCTTCTTCATATCCTCTTTATTCAGAGCTCTGAATACAATAGTCTCATCAATTCGGTTTAAGAACTCCGGCTTAAAGATTCTTTGAACTTCTTCCATTACACCATTTTTCATGTATTCATAATTCTTCTTTTCATCTTCACTTGCAGCAAATCCAAGCTTCTTCGGTGCAATAATAGACTGCGCCCCAGCATTGGATGTCATAATGATAATAGTATTCTTAAAATCTACCCGTCTTCCCTGGGCATCTGTAATCTGTCCATCATCCAGCACCTGAAGTAAAACATTAAATACATCCGGATGTGCTTTTTCAATTTCATCAAAAAGAATAACGGAATATGGTTTTCTTCTGACCTTCTCGCTGAGCTGGCCACCTTCTTCGTATCCTACATATCCTGGCGGTGAACCAATCATTTTAGAAACGCTGTGTTTCTCCATGTACTCTGACATATCAACACGAATCATTGCCTGCTCATCGCCAAAGACAGCCTCTGCCAGTGCCTTTGTTATCTCTGTCTTGCCAACTCCGGTCGGTCCTAAAAAAAGGAAGGAACCAATCGGACGATGCGGATCCTTTAATCCTACCCGTCCTCTTCTGACTGCTCTTGCCACTGCACTGACTGCCTCTTCCTGTCCTACTACGCGCTTATGCAGTGTCTTTTCCAGACGATTGAGACGTGCAGCCTCGCCCTCTGCCAGTCTCTTCACCGGTATCTTTGTCCAATCGGATACAATTTCTGCAATTTCATTTTCTCCGACAACCAGTTTCTTCTTGTCTGCATCCCGATGGTATTTTTCCACCTGCTTTTCATATTTCTTCCGGGCAGCTTCCTTCTCTTTGCGGATTGCTCCGGCATCTTCAAACCGCTGTTCCATCAATGCCGTCTCCATATCATCCTCTAACTGGGCAATCTTACGCTCCAGTTCACCGATTTTCTCCGGCATTTTAAATCCGCCAAGACGAACCTTCGAGGAAGCTTCATCCATCAAATCAATGGCCTTATCCGGCAGATAGCGGTCTGCAATATAACGGGCAGAAAGCTTCACTGCTGCTTCAATTCCGGCATCTGTAATCTCTACATGATGATGCTTCTCATAGCGTTCTCTTAATCCTTTTAATATCTCTATTGCCTGCTCTTCCGTCGGTTCTTCCACCGTTACCGGCTGGAAACGACGTTCCAATGCTGCATCTTTTTCAATATATTTACGGTATTCTTCTAATGTGGTTGCTCCGATTAACTGAATTTCTCCGCGGGCAAGGGATGGTTTTAAAATGTTTGATGCATCAATAGCACCTTCCGCTCCACCTGCTCCGATAATGGTATGAAGTTCGTCTATGAAAAGAAGTACATTTCCTGCTTCTGTCACTTCACGAATAACTTTCTTAATGCGTTCCTCAAATTCTCCACGGTATTTAGAGCCTGCTACCATCCCGGATAAATCCAGTGTTACCACACGTTTTCCCCGGACTGTATCCGGAACCAGCCCGGATGCAATACGCTGTGCAAGTCCTTCTGCAATGGCTGTCTTACCAACTCCCGGCTCTCCAATCAGGCATGGATTATTCTTTGTTCTGCGGCTTAAAATCTGAATCACACGGGCAATCTCTGCCTCTCTGCCAATCACCGGGTCTATCTCACCATAGGCTGCCATATCAGTTAAATCTCTGGAATACTGGTCTAAGGTCGGCGTTGCTTCTACTGCTTTCTTCTTTCCGGATTTGCTTGCAGCAATCTCCTCTTTATAGCGGTTTGCATCTTCTCCCATGGCTACCAGAGTCTCTATATAAATCTTCTGGATATTCACACCCAGTGTATTCAACAGACGTACTCCGGCACAGTCTGTCTCTTTTAATAAGGCAATCAAAAGATGTTCTGTTCCAATATTCTCATTGTCAAAACGCTCTGCCTCCTGGTCAGCGGTCTCAATGATATGCTGAATCCTTGGAGAATAACCTTTCCGGTCCAATACTGCCACATCCGAAGATGGAGCAATCAAGTCTTCTATCAGTTCTACCAGACGTGCTTCTTCTACTCCTGCATCCATCAGAACGCAGGCAGCTACTCCGCTGCCCTCTTTTAACAGTCCCAGTAAAAGGTGCTCTGTTCCAATATAATTATGATGCATGCTTCTGGCTGCTTTTGTCGTCAGTTCTATTACTTTTTGCGCTTGTTTTGTATATGGTTTATGCATAAAATCCTCCTGTCACTACGCGCTGACTCTCTTATAAATCATTCAAATCCATTACTTCAATATCATCATCTGATGATTCTTTTTCTATGAAGTCATCATGGCTTGCAAAGATTCCATTGTCTTCATCATCGTCATCAAAAATATCTTTGCTCCGGCGTCTCTTCTCTTTTTTCTCTTTCTTTTCCTTTTCACGTTTCTTTCTGCCGGACATAAATTCCGGTTCTTCTTCAAATTCTTCCATGAAGTCAGCTTCGCCTAACCGCTCTACCACTTCTTCCGGCAAATGTTCTGCGGAATCTGCCTCTTCTTTTTCTTCTGCTTCTTTCGGTTCTTCTTTCTCCGGTGCTTCTGATACAGCCTTAGTCTCTTTCTCTTTGACCGGCTCTTCTTCGACTTTACCGGTATCTTCTACAAACTTCTGTTTCTTCTTTGCTTTTCTTCGCTTTTCTTCTTCAAAAATATCTGCTTCTTCAATTTCTTCCTCTTCGTCTTCTTCCTCATATCCTCTTCTTCCGCGAAGCAAAAGATTGATAATAATAAATATGAGAATTACGATTACTACGATTAATCCGGCAATAATCTTTAAATCCCGGTCTTTTCGTGCAGTATATTTGTCATTCAAATCATTTAATGCATTCTGAAGATAAGTAGTATCCGCATCATCTGTAGTAGTATCACTGTATTGATATTCGCTGAATGTTCCATCCCCAGTATTATAATTATACCAGCCTTCCTGTCCGTCATTGGTCATTCCATATACTGCATAAACATTCTCTGTATCTGTCGCATATGCATCCTCAAATGTACTGTCACCCACCTGAATTGCTGTAGTTTCTTCGCCCGGTACAAAAGAAGTTACTGCGGAAGGTGTCATCAAAATCAGATAATTATCTCCATTATCAATCCGAATATATGGGCACACACTATTATCGGTACTGTTTACCACATAAAAACCTGCATTTTCTGCTGCATCTGTCATATATAAAAGTGATAAATTTCCATTGTTAAAAGCAGCTCCACGATACTCACTTCCCTGATAAGTTACCTGTGCTTCCGTAAAGTCTGCCGGAATCTGTTCTGCCGCAAAATCTTCTGACACCGTATATGTGGATACAGTATCATCCGGTGCGGTTGTATCTGTGCCATTATCTGCTCCGGCATTATCGTCCGTCGGAGCATTGTTAGTTGTGTCTGTGCTGGTTGTGGTATCTGAATTTGCCGTAGTATCTGTTCCGGTGGTATCTGTTGTACCTGCTGCAGATTTGGTTATGGTCAGATGATAAGTAGCAAGGTTTCCATTCTCTGCCTGCACTACTACGTCAATCTTAGTATCTCCATCAGTTTTTAAGGTAGTAGTTCCAACTCCGGACTGAATCGTTGCCGCCGGATTTACCGCCTTGGCACTTACCGTCACACTGCTTACATCCTGTCCCACCTGTACAGTATAGTACATACGGCTTCCTTCAAATGCCGGTGACAATGAGCCCTCAGCCACGGTCAGTGTCTCTAATGAATTGTCCGCTGAACCGGCATATACCTGCATGGTCATTCCTGACATAGTAAGAACACAAATCAATGTCATAAAAAGTATCTCTATCTTACGAATTGTTTTCTTCATTTTCCGTCTCCTTCAATTCCCTTTTTCTCCAAAACAATAAGAAAATCTTCTTTTGATTTTCCTGCACAATATAATCAGTTTCATTATAGAAAACTATCGGGAATGCGTCAACCTCAATTCGTAAAACGATACCGGCCTGCCCATCTTGAAATTATGACAAACGGTTCGCCCGGATTAACCATCCCCATACAATTCCTGCAAGTGAAAGTCCTGCTGTGATTGCTGCTCTGTGATTCCATTCTGCAATATCCTGTCCAAGCAAAGCTGCCAGCAATAATAAAACTCCTCCACTTACCATAAGTGCTGCAAGTGCCGCCAGCACAATAATCTCCATTTTAGTCGGATGCTTCTTTCCTTTTCTTACATGTACTGTATTATCACGCATAATTGTGACCTCCCTGTGTCTTTTTTCTTATCTTTTCTTTCGCTTTTATGCCACATTTCTTATATTTTCTGTGGTCCTGTTCTCTGATAAGACTATGTTATAACAGGATGTGTCCCATATTTTGTACCTATATTATGTAAACACATTTTTTTAAATTAAAAAAAATATGCATGATAACCTACAGTGCATGCCACCGGTAGCTTCTTACAGATGTCTGACAACGCAAAAAGAGTTCTGCCGGCACAACACCTGCAAAACTCTTTTTCCATATCGTTTATACTGCTTTATTATTTACTTTTTGCTTGATTTGTTGTACTGCTTCATAAAGCAATACAATTATAATTACCAGCAGGCAGCCCCACTGGTTAGCACTGAAAATCCTTCTGTTTTCATAATACCTCAGATAATCCAGTACGAATTTTAATATTGCATACAGCAACAGACTCTTTGGAATTATACCATTCCTTTTTCGTTCTGCCATCCTGTGAAGCAACAAAAACGCCAGCAGAAATAAGATCGTCTCTGCCAGCTGGACCGGAAAAAGGTATTCCCCCGCTGCTCCATTATCAAGATAGCGGATACTGCCAGGTCCCTGATATCTCATGCCAACACAACAGCCTGCAAAAAAGCAGCCTAGCTTTGAAACCGCATACATCAGTCCCAATGCCAGCACATATGCAGTCCATAGCTCTATCTTATGTTCCTTACTGATTTTTGTAAAAATCCACACACCGAGCAGGATGCCCGCCATACCGCCAAGACTGGAAAAACCAAATGTTTCTACTTTACCCTGTTCTGCCAGCTGCACAATAAAGGTATAAAATGCTCCAAAATATAATGCCAGGACTGTATTCAAAAGCTCTGAATAAAAGATATGACTGCCCCTTACTCCTGCTTTTTTCAAATACCATGTGACATAAAGATATGCCAGTACAAAGCTTAAGAGAAAACAGATAAAATACGGCGAAATTCTCCAGTGCAAAATCGTAATATCTATCATTTATTTTCCTGCCTCATCAGCCCGGACAGTTTCGGACACAGCTTATGAATGCCAGCCCACAGGCAATAATTGTTACTGCTATAAATACTACTACAAGAATGGCAAGTGCAATATAAAGCCACATCAGCACTTTACCAAATACACTCTGCGGATATTTTACACGGACCAAAATCATAAGTACCAGTGC